>CAYMXC010000187.1:0-6255 GCA_964394135.1 uncultured Phycisphaerae bacterium | reverse complement strand
TATTCGATCGTATGCAGCGTAATCGTCTGGCCGATTTTGCCGGCCAGAGCGCCATGGACAAAGGCCGGCACAAGAACCTGATAGCATATCCCGTCACGATCCAGAACGACCCCCTCGTCGTCCACCATCACCAGCTTGCCTGTCATTTTAACAATCATAAAACTCCGTTTTCCTTCAAACGAATGTGATCATGTTATTGTAACAATGTCGAATCGTTTTTTCCCGCCTATTCGCTTTTCCGGATTGGCCAATTGTCATTTTTCAATTTAAAAATTTTACATCATCCGGCGCCATTTTCCCATGATTAAAAACCGTATCAAACCGGCGTTGCTTTCCGATAGACTGCGGGCGAAACGCCCATCAGGCGATGAAAATTACGCGTAAAGTGAAACCTATTAGCAAACCCGCATCGCTCGGCTATTTCCTCGATTTTCGCCGATGTTAAAACCAATTCCTGCGCCGCCCGGGCGATTCGGCGTTGAAGGACATATCTAGCCGGAGATTGCCCGACAGCCGATTGAAACGATCGAACGAAATGGCTCACGCTCATATGTCCGCACCGCGCCAATCGCACGTTCCGTAAATCCTCCCCCAGATGTTCATCAACATACCGCAAAACATCGGCAAAGCGATTTTGAATCGCCAGCCTCTGGTCAAGACTGCGTTTCGACGAATCCGAAAACGAATCGATCATCTCCGCCAAGCCTTCATACACGATCGATTTGATTCGGCACATGGCAGATGGGTCTGCGGTCACAGCCTCTCGCGTAAGTCTCAGCTGCCGCATCAGTGTATCGAACGAAACGGCGCTGCGGAGCTCGAACGGCAAAGAAAATATTTCCTTCATCGCGACAGTGTTGAGCCCGATCAGATCGAAGTGAACGTAAAAATGATCGATTCTCCGTTTGGTATGCGTGATGAAACGAACCCAGGCGGGAATGAGATATATCGTACAGGCCTTGAGCGGATATCGCTTCTTGTCGGACAGAATCAAACAGGCACCGTCGCATTTATTGATATAAAGCCGCCAGAAACTGCTGTAAATGCGATAACCGTTCCATCTCGCATCGATTGCAGTCCAACTGCTGCACAACGTTCGTATATATAACTGATTGATCATGGCGACCCTGTCAAATCATACCGGCAAATCATACACAATAGCATAATCAGATACAATTTTCAATCGACCGGATATGTCAATTCCGGAAATGTCGTTTATAATGACGAAAGACAAAACGTGTACGAAAATCACAAGGTAAAAAATTTTTTGATTGAGGACACATGATCATGCTGAAGACAATGTCCACTCCCGGCGAAACGAAATGGTTCACGCACGACCGATTCGGAATGTTCATCCACTGGGGCATCTATGCTCTGCCCGCACGCCACGAATGGATTCGCAACTACGAGGAAATCTCCAATGAAGCCTATGAAGTCTATTTCAAGCACTTCGACCCCGACCTATACGATCCGGAACTCTGGGCCTCGGCCGCCGAAAACGCCGGCATGAAATATTTCGTCATTACCACCAAACATCACGATGGTTTTTGTCTCTGGGACTCCAAATTTACCGATTATAAAGCCACCAACACCCCCGCCAAACGCGACCTGCTGCGTCCCATGGTCGATGCATTCCGTCGGCACAACCTGCGCATCGGTTTCTATCATTCGCTCATCGACTGGCACCACCCAGATTTCCTGGTCGACGATATACACCCCCTGCGAAACAATCCCGACCGCAGCAAAATCAACGCGCCGCGTGATCAAAAAAAATACGCTGCCTATCTACACAATCAGGTTCGCGAACTGCTGACCGGATTCGGGAAAATCGATATCCTCTGGTTTGATTTCAGTTATCCCAAACGCGATTCCAACGGCAAAAACGACCCTGCCAAAGGCAAAGGCCGCGAAGACTGGGAGAGCGAAAAGCTCTATAATATGGTCCGCGAGCTTCAGCCGCATATCGTCCTCAACGACCGCCTCGATCTGCCCGACGGCTGGGATATCAAAACACCCGAGCAGTATCAGCCGATCGACTGGGTTCGCGTCAACGGTCAGCCCGTGGTGTGGGAGGCCTGCCAGACATTCTCCGGCTCCTGGGGTTATCATCGCGACGAAACCAGTTGGAAAAGCATCGATCAGCTCATTCAGATGCTTGTCGATACCGTCAGCAAGGGCGGCAATCTTCTCCTCAACGTCGGCCCAACCGGGCGAGGCGAATTCGACGCCAGGGCTCTGGAGCGTCTAACCGGCATTGGCAAATGGATGAAATATCACAGCCGGAGTATCTATGGCTGCACCCAAGCCCCTGCGGAATTCGAAGCTCCGCAAGATTGCCGATACACCTACAACCCCGACATGAAACGATTATACCTGCACATCTTCGCCTGGCCATGCATTCACCTGCATCTCAAGGGGCTCGCAGGCCGCGTCGAATACGCCCAACTGCTGAACGACGCATCGGAAATCAAAATGGGAATTACCGAGTGGTTCACATCGCAGATGAACAGTCATGGTACAATGGCCGCCAACGATGCCCTGACCCTCACGCTACCCATCCGGAAACCCGACGTGACTGTCCCCGTCATTGAGATGTTCCTCAAATAATCGAAGAGCTGACGATTCGATTCAGGTTCGATAAAATTACATATCGGGAGACTACGGCCCGCCGGGTTTACCCTCTGATCTTTTTTATGATCTGCGAACTTTGAACTATGAATTGATTTCGCTATCTTTTTCTTTCACTTATGCGCTCGGCGGGGTAAAATTCATTTTATGGTTCAGGCAACGAAGTTATGAAATCACTTGTGACATATTTCCGAAAAGAAGCTCAACCCATAATGGCTTCGATCGTGCCATTGCGGGGCGGCGTGCGCGTGCTGGCGATCATGATTTTTCTTAACTTCGCCTTTTTCGTCCATATCCGACCCTCAGATGCGAAAATCCAAACCGCCGCCCCTAAAATTTTCGGCGCCGACGATCGGCGTATCGTCACCGATACACGCATCCTGCCCTGGTCCGCCGTTGGACACATCAAATCCTCTTTTGATAAGGTTTCCTATACTGGAACGGGCGTACTTATAGGCAACAAAACCGTACTGACTGTCGCACATAACGTCTTCGATCAGAAACTCGGCTGGGCTACGGAAATCGTCTTCACTCCCGGCAAAAACGGCGAAACGGAGCCATTCGGCCGCGCCAAGGCCGTCAAAATGATCCCACGCGATGAATGGATCAACAGCGGAACCGAGACCTGCGACATCGCCATCCTCGTCCTCGATTCACCCATCGGCGAAAACGCCGGTTTTTTCAAAATTGTCGTCCGGCCATCTTCCTTCTTCGACGACCTGACCCTTCACGCCGCAGGCTATCCTGGTGATCTGATTTTTGGTTTTATGTATTCCGCCGTAGGGAAAGCCGTTGCCGCTACTGGAAACGAACTCCACTACACCATCGACTCCGAGCCCGGACAAAGCGGCTCGCCCATCTGGTACATCGATTCTACCGACAATTCCAATTGCCTCGTGGGTTTGATGAAAGGCGCCATCACCGCGGGCGACGGCATTACCGAAATCGACAACATCGGCATCCGCATCAGCCAGGAATTCGCCAACTGGATTGATAGAACCCTCAGCGAAAATGAAGACACTCCTCAGAACATCACCGCGCCCGTCCCGCTCGTCGAATCCGCCGCATGCGGCGCCCTTGGCCTCGAAACCGCCCTGATCCTCACCCTCTTCTGCACAACCCAAAACTTCCTAAAATTCAAAATACGATAATCTCCCAAACTACAAAATATAATTGCGCACTAAATTTCCTTCTTATGGAAGGAACCTTATTATTGACAATTAGGTTTCTTACTTTTCAACGCCTTCCAAACCCATTTGAATTGCTGGAGAAATTTCGATATCCTTGACTCCGGGTTCAGCCAACATAGAGGCACAAGAAATCGTTTTCCATCCGCTGAACACACTCACCAACAACAGTAGAATCCCTTTCCACGTCTGGCCCATCACCACATAGCCAACACCGAACATGGCAGCAAATATGCATACCGAGCCTGCAAACCAGCCGATCCAATGTGAATATAAGCGATCTTGTTTGATCTCCGGACACATCACTGCCACCGGCCCCCACCATCCTCCAGGCCGGACCCGACGATAAAATCTTTCCAAATGTTCCATCTCCACAGGTTTCGTCAGAAAGGTCACCGTCACCCAGCAAATCGTCGAAAGCACCAGCACAATCACCAGTCGCACAGGAAACATATCCGGGGAATTGACCGCTTTGACAAACAGTAGCACATTCGAAACTAACAGACTCGATATGAGCGCCGAAATCTCCGACCAGACATTGATCCGCCACCAGTACCACCGCAGCAACACTACGAACGATGCACCCACACTGATTTCAGCCAGATATTTCCATGCTCCACTGATCGAATCCATCTTCCATGACGCCACCACTGCTAGAAGCATCAGAACAACCATCGTGATTCGAGACACAAATACGTATTCTTTTTTCGATCCTTTCGGCCGACAATATGGCATATAAAAATCATTGACCAGATACGACCCACCCCAGTTCAATCGCGTATCAATTGTGCTCATGAACGCCGCCAGGAACGACACCACCATCAGCCCCCGGAACCCTGTCGGCAAAAATTTCACCATCATGTGCGGATATGCCATTTCCGGATCTTCACCCTTCGTCAACGGAAAATAAATCAGTGATGCCACCCCTACCACGACCCAAGGCCACGTACGAAGCACATAATTTCCGAAACTCGCCCAGAGCATCGCCATGATCGCGTGCTTTTCATTTTTCGTCGCGAATAACCTCTGTGCCGCATATTCCCCGCACTGCGCCGAACCCCACCATTGAACTGTCAGATAGACCAGAAACGTAAATACTGCCAGCTTGCCTGCATCCACTAGACTCGGTACGAACTGAAGGTGCCGGGCCGACACTCCGGGCGAGGCCATCACCTTTGCCACCATTTCGCCCGGCCCACCCGCCTGGATCATCACAAGCACTGCCAGACTGATAGACCCCGCCATCGCAATAATAAACTGTACAAAATCCGTCACAACCACTCCCCAGAATCCCGACAGCACCGTATAAAACAACACCGTGAAAACCAAAATCGCCGATACCGCCAATTTGGTGGAAAAAACGAATTCACTGCCCGCCAGACCAATCGTCAACGTTTCCGGCAGACCCAGGACCGCATCCGACACCTTTCCCATCGCCAGCATCACCCATCCCATAACGATACAGTTTGCGAAAACCCCGCTGTAAAATACCATAAACACCCGCAATGCCGCTGCCGCTTTATTTGTGTAACGAATCTGGAGAAACTCAAGATCCGTGACAATATTCGCCCTTCGCCACAGATTCGCATAAAAAAACATACACAGCATCCAGCCCATGATCCCGGACCACCAAAACCAGTTCTCATAAATTCCTTTCGAACGGACAAACCCAGAAACCGCCAGCGGTGTATCAGCGGCAAACGTCGTCGCAACAATTGATGCCCCCGCGATCCACCAGGGCAGCTTCCGACCCGCCAGAAAGTATTCTTCCGTATTAGCACTCGCCCGCCGGGTACAGGAAATGCCTATCCAAAACATAACGATGAAATAAGCACCGATCACAATCCAATCCAGCGAGTGAAATGCCATGATCATCTCCCAATCATTCTATCCGGCAGATATGGTTCCGCTTGTTGATTTCACTTAAGTTATCTATAAGCAAATAACCATTTGAGTATAATTTTTAATAGTTATCCCGTCAAGGCGATATGCTGCTTCTCATAGTCCAAAACACACTTGAATTGTAAAATATTTATTTCTCAGAAAAGAACAGGGAATATCTTAAGATAAATAGAAGTAATCCCTTCATGAATTCGTCATTCCTACATCATCTTGATGAACTCGCGAGTGGAACGCACTTGCCACATTGCTGTTTAATTTCATCCGCCTTTACCAATTCTTATTTCAACGTAGTATCAAACTGGCTGCTGTTCACATCAATGCTCTCTCGCAGATCGATGAGAAGCCTGTCGGCAGTTTCGACCCGAATCAAGCCAAGCCGCGGATACTCCAGATCAATAATGACATAAACCGTTATAGAAATAACGGCAGCAAAAATAATAATCGAAAGCCATCGCCGAGACGCCCCCCCCCCCAGTGTGCGCCCGGCCCGCACGCCGCGGAGCGGGGCGGGGGGGCGCAGAGACTGGGGTTGGGACGG
>CAYMXC010000186.1:0-6255 GCA_964394135.1 uncultured Phycisphaerae bacterium | reverse complement strand
TAGCCAAGGGCAACCGTCTGGAGTTTCGAGAATTTGGAGTTTTCGAGAGCAAGCTCCGTGCTGCGCGGCTTGCTCAGAATCCAAAAACCCTTGAGCGCGTTAATGTACCGGCCAAGCGATCGGTCAAATTCAAGGTTGGCCGATTGATGAAAGAGAAGATGATAAAATACAGCCAGCAGACCAATCCTGACGGTGACAGTCGTCCGGAAGACAGTTATCAGACAGCATCGATCAGCCCGCCGACGGGTTCGTAGTTCGAAGAGAAGATGGTGGTCAGAGCCCACCTGTCAAATATGGGGGTTTATAAACTTTTCTATCGCCTTGAAAAATAAAAGGTGGTGAGTCGGCGGCGTATTTTGCGTGGAAATTTTGAAGCAATATCCCCTTTATGCGTTGAACTAACGGGCGTTGGTACCGAACCGATAGCTTTCAAACTGGTTGAAGGTGTAATCTCTGACACCCGGCGTGAGGGATTCACGGTCATAGGTGTACTGGCGATAGGAAGTGAAACGGCTGAATTCCACATCACCGGTGACTGCGGGCCAATCGGAACGGCCGGCGAAGAGCTGGGGATCAACGCTTTCTTCGCGGGCGTCGCGGAGTATCATTTTGGGTACAACCGCTGGGGGATATCCGCAGGCGAACTGACATTCCGGCAGTCGTTTTTCGGCACATCCTATGAGGGCGACAACGAGTGTCATCAGGAGAATCGCAGCAAGGAGGGCGAATATGGATCGATGCCAGGTTATAACCTCTTCTGCTCGAGCGAATTTTACGATATAAATTATTTTTCGGTTTTTTATCATCTTCTTTCCACCTCCTCGGGGCGGATTTGTTATAATAATCACGGTAATATAGAGCAAGAATGATGCCAAGATTTAAAGAGCGAAACGACCTATAATAACAAAGAGCGGGCTCCGGGCGATAAGGACGGAAAAGTCGGGTGTTTCCGGAGTGAAACCACCCGTTTCAAAGATGGAACAGATACAAGTCACGGGCGTTTGGGCGTTGTGTTCAGCGTCCGAGTTGAACGACATGGAAACCGAACCCATGGATGAGCATAAACCGGAAAATCTTCTGCCGGCGCATAGTGATGTGGAGCGTCATTTTTTCCTGATGGTCAAACAGTGTTCCCAATGCGGTCGTGGACCGTTTCGGCTTGTGAGCACGGAGCAGACGCCTGACAAGAGGGTGGACGTCTGGTATGTTCAATGCAAGAGCTGTCAGCAGGGCGAGCGATTGATGTTCGACCACAGCGCTCTGGTGATAGATGAGGCAACGAACGCGGGTAACGAACTGCCGGAAGTGAATCCGACAATGAACGCGTCGAAGCTGATCGACGCCGGTCAATGGCTGATGCTTTTTCATGCGATTTTAAGCGCTGCGGCGAATGAAGAAGACCAGAAGGAGTCGCAGCGGTTCGGATATGAGGCGACACTTTGTTTGGAAGAGGCATTAAAATTTTACCGACCGGACAACGATCTGCCTCCCGAAGAAGCGATTTGGATAGAGAGTTCGCGGAAACGGATGGAGGAACATCCGGAGTTTTTTTTGCGTCAGAGGCTGCTGCAGATGCGAGAGAAACTGCCGAGCCTCGAGGTGATGCGCAAGGCGATGGGGGAGAAGAAAAATCATAAAAAGGACCATGACGGTCATTCGACGGAAAGGAAACACTGGTGGAACCGGTGGTTCAAATAACCAGGTCGCTTCCTGATTCCCGCGTGTGCGGGAATGACAGGGAAGGAGACAGGAATGAAAATGGTAGAAAAGTTTATTTCGATCTGCGAAAAATCAGCTACGCTCAAAAAAGAAAACGACGATTTGTATAATTGCGGGAAAAAGGAATTTGTGTGGTAGAACTTGTAGCGATAGATCTGGACGGCACGCTGTTGACGACCGGTAAAACGATTACGGAACGAACGAAGCGTGTGTTAAGAGCGTTGGCGAATCAGAATGTAAGGATTCTGCTGGCATCGGCCAGACCGCCGCGATCGGTAGCGTCGGCATATAAGTCGCTGCAGCTGAGCGATTGCGTGATTTGCTACAATGGGGCCTTGATTTACGATCCACCGAACAAGCAGGTATTGACGCATCATCCGATCCGGCTGGAATTGGCGAGGAAGGTTGTTACGCTGGCGAGGGAGATTTATCCTGATGTTCTGGTTTCGGCGGAAGTTCTGGACCACTGGTTTACCGATCGAGTGAACAGTGCGTATCAGACGGAGACCTCCAAGCAGTTCATTCCGGACAAGCTAGCGCCGATTGAGACGTGGTTGACGTGCGATGTGACGAAGATATTGCTGCTGGGGCCCGACTTATACCTGACTCATATTCGCACCAAGCTGATACAGTATCACGGCGAGCAGTTGGCGATGGCGCAAAGCGATAATAACCTGCTGCAGATCATGGCTGGTGGGGTATCGAAGGGTCAGGCATTGCGATTTGTATGCAAGCACTACAAGATACCTCTTAGGCGGACGATAGCGATCGGGGACGCGAGCAACGATATCGACATGCTGAAAAGTGCTGGGATCGGGATCGCGATGGCAGGTGCGTCGGATCGGGTGAAGGAAGCGGCGGATTACGTAACGACGGCCAATGATGAAGACGGAGTAGCGGAGGCACTGGAGAAGTTTGCGTTGTAAAAATAAGTGGGGAGCTCATAGTTCGAAGTTCGAAGTGAAAAGAAGAGCAGATGGATTCCCGCATGGCGTGGGAATGACAGTAGAAGAGGTGGGGATAAAAGAAAAAGATGGTGCGTCTCGACGCACCCTGCTAAGAGGCGGATTCATAATCCGCCCTACGAGCTATGCTTGACATTGCGAAAATTCAGGGCTACCGTTAAGATAGTGTTTTCAGCGGGCTGCAGTTAATATTCGGCCTTTCGTTTCGGAATATCGACGAGGCGAGCCGACTCCCCCAAATAGAGAGTGACTGCCAGATGCGGAAGGTAAATATAAAGGAATCAGAACGATGCAAATAAGGGTGGATCTCGCGAAGATTATCATAACCGAAACCGGCGAACATCAAATCATTATACTGAAGGAACGTGACGGCGAACGAAGTTTTCCCATCGTGATTGGGATTGCCGAGGCCTATGCAATAGATCGTCGGCTGAAGGGGATGCGTACGCCCCGGCCTCTGACGCATGAACTGCTGGCGACGATCATCGAGCAGATGGGAGGATTGCTGGAGCGGATTGTGATCAACGATCTGCGGGAGCATACGTTTTATTCGCAGTTACTGATCCGGCATAACGGTCAGCTGATCGAGGTGGATTCACGGCCCAGTGATGCGATTGCGTTGGGCGTTGCCAGTGACGTACCGATCTATGTTGAAGAGCGGGTTTTGAAGGAAGCGACTCAATAGCGAAGGATATAAACGGAGGCTTTATTTCAAGCATTTCGTTTTATCGTGGATTTTCGAGTTTTTCTAATATATAAAAGTTTTTAATGTCAGATTATAACGAAACAGGATCGGAAAGCGCCGCCCAGATCGTAGACATCTGGCTGGACCGTTGCATTATGGTTCAGGCCAGCGATCTTCATTTTGAGCCTGATGCGGAAGGGATGGAGATCAAGATGCGGATCGACGGGATGCTGCATACGGTGAAGAAGGTGCCTGCGGACACGGCCAAGCAGATCATTTATCGATTGATGGTGATGGCGAGTCTTCAGACGCATCATATCAAGGAGCCGCAGGAAGGCCGGGCGGAGTTCAGTTCGGAGAAGACGAATAACAAGCCTGTGAATATGCGTATTTCGACATTTCCGACGGTTTGGGGTACGCGTGCGGTGGTTCGATTTTTCCACGGCCTGATCAAGATTCCGTCGCTGGAGAAATTGGGGTATAACGATCGGGTGACGCGGCTGATGAAGGAGTTTTGTTATCAGTCGCAGGGGATGATTCTGCTGGCGGGTCCTGCGGGCAGCGGGAAGACGACATCGGTTTATTCGCTGCTGCATTATATCAACGGGATCAAGCCTGGATGCAGCATCATCAGCATCGAGGATCCTGTGGAGCACAGCGTGGAGGGGATCACTCAGGTTCAGATCGGGCAGTACGCGGGCGGATTGACCTATAAGGCTGCGCTCAAGTCGCTGTTGCGGCAGGACCCGCAGGTGGTGGCGATTGGAGAGATCCGTGACGCGGACACGGCGGCGGTGATTCTGGAGGCAGCACTTACGGGCCATTTGCTGATAAGCACGATTCACTCGCCTGGCGTGGCGGGGGTATTAGCGAGGATGCTGGATATGGGGCTGCCGGCGTATCAATTAGCCGGTGCACTGACGGGGATTGTCGCTCAGCGTCTGGTACGGAAACTGTGTTCAGCGTGCAAGATTCCCACGGGCGATCCGGATGAACCGTACACGGCGGCGGGATGCAAAAAATGTTTCAAGACGGGTTATCGTGGCAGATTTCCGATCGCCCAGGCGACGTATATGACGCCGAAATTTCGAGAGGCCGTCCTGGCGGGCAATGACACCCGCAAGATACAGGCGGCGTTGAAGGAAGAGGGATGCGATACGCTGAAGGATGACGCCCTGCGAGCTGTACGAGCGGGCTTGACCACCAGTCAGCAGGTTCAGGAATTGTTGCATACATTGGAGTAACTCACACGTGGCGAAAAGCAAAGTTGCTGTTTTATACACAAAACCCCAAACCATTTTTGACGATTACCATCGTTTGATGAATCTGGCCGGTTATCAGGAAGTTTTGCCGAAAGATCACGACACGGCGTTGAAGATCAATATTTCGTGGCACTATTTTTATCCCGCATGTTCGACGACGCCGTGGCAGCTTGAGGGGGTGATCCGGTCGATGCTGAAGGACGGATTTGAGCGTGAGTTGATGCACGGGTGTCATAATCGGACGGTTGTTGTGTCGGCGAAGCGAGGAGAGATTGCCAACAAGCAGCGTCCGATCATCGAGAAGTACAAGCTGCGGAATGTTCACTTGTATGAAAACGAGCCGTGGGTTCGGTATGAGCCGAAGGGAAAGATGCTGGTTCTGCCGGAGATTTTTCCGAAGGGGATCATGATTCCGCGGCGGATGATCGGGGAGAACATTATTCACCTGCCGACGATCAAGACGCATGTGTTCACCAAGACGACGGGTGCGATGAAGAACGCATTCGGAGGATTGCTGCACGAGAAACGGCATTGGACTCACAGCCAGATTCATGAGACGCTGGTGGACCTTTTGACGATACAGAAGGAAATTCACAGCGGGATTTTCGCGGTGATGGACGGTACGTTTGCGGGGGATGGGCCTGGGCCGCGATGTATGACGCCATATGTAAAGAATATTATTTTGGCCAGTAACGACCAGGTTGCGATTGACGCGGTGGCGGCGAAGCTGATGGGATTCGATCCGATGAGCATCAAGTTCATCCGCCTGGCGACCGAGCAGGGACTTGGGACTGGGATCATGGATGAGATTGAAATCGCTGGTGACGATATTTCGGGTGTCAACTGGCAATTTGAAGGGCCGAGCAAGTTGACGTTCGCCTCGAAGGGCCAGCACATGATTTACTGGGGTCCGCTGAAACGGTTTGAAAAGATGCTGCTTAGGTCGGAAATGATCGCATGGTGGAGTTATCTGGCGAGTTATCTGTATCATGATGTGTACTGGTTGCCATTCGTAGGCAAGAAGCAGATTCAGGCTGCAATGAAAAGCGAATGGGGATATCTGTTCAGGCATTATTTTGACGTTCAGACCGACGAGCACGGATTTCAACTGCCTGCGGATCGGCGAGAACGGGTAGTTCATCCTGAAGATTCGAACATCAGCCGATGACCAAAAATGGATAAAAAAAAAAGATGGGGCACGGTGAAATATGAACCGTGCCCATTTTGTTTTACCAAGGCGGCGATTATCGTTTTGCGATTGCCAGTTTGGCTGCGGTTTCGCCACCGTTGGCGAGGTAAAGCAGCGGGACGGGCCGATCGACACCCTCGATGTAGGCGGGGCGATTCTGCCAGGGTGTGAGGGACAGGACGTTTGCCAAATCCATCCAGAATTCCAGGCGTGCTGGGTCGAGGCCCCAGGTCATATGGAAATGATTGGCGGGTGCGTATTGTTTGTATTCGCCCATGGTGGCATATTTAGGAGTGACGAACGTGTGCGGCCAGGTGAAGTTGGAGGTGTGGCACACGGCGTGGGCGAGTTTTTCAGGCAGCTCGACGGGGAGGGCCTGAGCCCAGAGGAGGGAGAATATATTGCCTGAAGCGTTGTAGGCCATTCTTGCGGCGA
>CAYMXC010000185.1:0-6256 GCA_964394135.1 uncultured Phycisphaerae bacterium | reverse complement strand
CGTAAATCACTACCTCCTGACCCGCACCGCACGTCACACCCACGCCAACCACATCCGTCAAATCCACAATAGTCTGATCCATGCTCACCCTCCCGATAACGCGAACCGCCTGACCACTCACAAGCATCTGTCCGCGATTCGACAACTCCCGAAAATATCCATCCGCATACCCTATCGGCACCAGACCGATCGTCGTCGCACGCTTCGTCTGGAACGTACAGCCGTACCCCACAAAACTGCCGGCCTCGATCGTTTTTACAAGCGTCAGATAACTCACCAGTTTCAGCGCCGGCCGTAACTCCGGCTTGTTGTGCATCTCATCGCTGGCAGGATATCCGTAAACCGATATCCCAGCACGAACCATATCAAAATGCGACTCAGGCAAATCGACCGTCGCACCAGAATTGGCCGCGTGAAAAATGGGTATCGCGATCCCAGCCGACTCAAGCCGTTTCCGAAATTCTACGAAATGCTTCAGCTGTTGATGGGCAAAACCCTTGTCCGCACAGTCCGCCGTTGCAAAATGAGTATACAAACCTTCTATCGCAATATTCGGCAGACTTCGGACAAATCGGATCAACTCCCACAGGTTTTCTCCATTCAGACCCATTCGGCTCATCCCAGTATCCAGAGCCAGATGAATCTGCACCGTCTTTTTCTGCTTCACTCCGGCACGAGACAATATCGCCGCGTCCTCCGCCCGTGTAACCGTAATACGATATCCATTCGCAACAATCTCATCCCCAAGTTCCTCCCTCACGCCGCTCTCGTAAACGCTGAATTCCGATCCCAATACCAGAATCGGATTTTCCCACGCAAGCTCGCGAAGTTCTCTCGCCTCTTCCAGACTCGCCACCGCAAGCATGTCCACCTTCGCTTCCCGCAAAACAGGAAGAACGATACGCACGTCGTGACCGTATGCATTGGCCTTGATCGCAACACAGAATTTTCGCCCCCGTGCGCACTGCTGTAAAATACGAACATTATGCGCAATCGCGGATCGATCGATCCACGCTTGAAGATAATAATTTTCCATATCTGCACTCCATGCGAAAATTGAACAGGCCCTGCCTCACTCAACACTTACTTTCCTAGGATTCCGCCCTGTATCTTCAGGCCCTTTTCTCGCCACTGTTGCAGAAGTTCGTGCAGATCCTGAATAGCCAGACCAAGCCGTTGCGCGGAAATCGACAGTGCGTCGTAAAGCTCCGGGTCGTTGAGAAGTTTGCCTGCACTGCCCCGGCCTTTGGCGATCAGATTGGCTGCATCCGTGAGTCGATCGAGGAGAAGACTGAGCTTATCGGTATTTTCACGCAACCCGCGGGCAATGGCCTCGATTCGTTGATCGGTCCGGTCGCTGATTTTACGAAGCTCTTGAGCCAAAGCCGTCCCCTGCTCGCCGACTTCCCGGAAATTCTTCAGCATCAGCTCGAAATTTTTCTGGTTGTTCGGATTGGCAACGATCTGATTCAGTCCCGCCAGCGCCGTATCAAGCCGCTGCACGGCAGTTGAAATATTCGCCAGCGGCTGGGATGCCGGCACCGTGGCAGATTGACTTGTTTGCGTCGTGGGCAGCGCCGTGGGCTTGAAAAGTACATGAAGATCGTCTGCAACGGGCTTCAGCGATTGCGCAAGGACCGTAATCGATTCCATCGTGGTATCTAACTTTTTCATCACATCGGGCGGAATCAGTGACTGAATCCCACCGCTTACGGTTCCCTGAATGACGCCAGTCCCATCGGTTGGTAGGCTTTTAGCGGAGTTTTTCTCACTGATATCGATTCGAACGGCGGTTTTGGCAAAGCCGATGGCCTGCTCATTAATAGTGGGCTGTGCGTCAATCGGAATTTTATATCTGTTCTGAATCTCTGTAACTATCACAACACCTTTCCGAATATCCTCCCGAGGCTCGATCCACTTGACACGACCAACCTGCAGGCCGTTGATCAGAACAGGATCCCCGTTTTGAATTGGCCCAGCCGTATCGAAATACATCCCAACGCGATAGCTAGTCCGAGTCTGGAAGTATTCCGGGGTCTCCCCGAAAAGAATAATCATCACTCCCAGTGCAATCAATGCGATCAGGACAAAAATCCCTACTATCAAATTCCTGCGAAACTCATACATGCCTTATTCCTGTTTATTTTATTTAATGTCCAGTGCCTCTAGATCCTCGCGGTCGGCCTCGCCGGCAATGAACCGCTGGACTCGGTCATCCCGAGATTGGCGAATTTCCTCCGCCGTTCCATCAAATATAAAACTTCCATGATATAGCATAAGCAGCCTGTCAGCCACCTTAAAGGCGCTTTTCATATCGTGAGTTACGACAATACTCGTGACGTCCAGTTCATGCTGAAGTTTCAAAATCAGCTCGTCGATCACATCGGCACGAACCGGATCCAGACCGGTCGTCGGCTCGTCATATAAAATGACTTTCGGGTCCATCGCAATTGCACGAGCAAGTGCAACACGCTTCTTTTGCCCCCCGGAAAGTTGACCCGGCATCCGATTGGCGAAACTTTCCAGCCCGACGAGTCGAAGCTTGTCCATCGCGATCTGTTCGATTTCCTCATTGGATTTCCCCGTATGTTCCCGCAGCGGAAACGCCACATTTTCCACCGCCGTCATGGAATCAAACAACGCGCCGCCCTGAAAAAGAAAACCGAAATCGGTGCGGATTCTCGCCAGTTTCCGCTCAGGCATGTGGGTAATATTCTGGCCATTATAAAAAACTTCACCGCGATCGGGCTTCAGCAGTGCTACAATGTGCTTGAGTAAAACCGATTTCCCCGTCCCAGACTCGCCGATGACCACCGTCGTCATGCCTCGCTGAATCTTCAGGTCTATACCCTTCAAAACTTCAAGACTCCCGAAGGACTTGGAGACCTTTCGCAGTTCAATGATCGGCTTTTCAATCTCATTCATTTTGGCTCTCTCCGCCTCCGCATCCTTTGCCTAAATAATGCTCTTGAAACCCCACAAGGCCTCGTAAAAGCTTTTGAGGAAAACGGCCATGAAAAAATCAATCGTCAGAATGCTCACGAAACTCGTAACGAAAGCTTCGGTGCAGGCACGCCCAACCCCTTCGGCACCGGGGCGACAGTGAAAACCCTTGTAGCACGAAATTAGAGCGATCGCCCCACCGAACATTATGCTTTTGATGAGTCCGGAGGAAATGTCCCACAGTTCGATGGACTGGGCCGAATATCGCCAGTAGAGAACTGCCTCGACACCGTAGACCTTAACGGAAATAATGTATCCGCCGATTACACCGAGAAAGTCGGAGTAACAAGTGAGCAACGGCGTTAGCAAAAGACACGCCAGAAACCGCGGCGCAACCAGATAGCGGACAGGATCGACGCCCATCGTTTGCAACGCGTCGATCTGCTCCGTCACGTGCATGGTACCAAGCTCTGCCGTGAGCGCCCCGCCGACACGCCCTGCAAGCATAACACCTGCCAGAACGGGGCCAAGCTCACGTATCACCGACAAATTGATCACTACACCCAGGTAATAACCAAGACCAAGGTTAAGAAACTGGGCAGCGGCCTGCACCGCAAGTACCATGCCGACAAATAAGCCCGTAATCGCTACAATCGAAACCGATCTCGCCCCGATCTCGTGAAACTGCGGTAGCAGAAGTTTCAGGTCATGTGGCCGATACGAAGTCGAAACCACCCAACGAAAAGTCTGGCCGCAAAAACGACAAAAATTACCAAATGCCGCCAGCCCTTCGAGCCCGCGATTCACCAGACCGTTGACAATATACGCATATGTCATAGCCATAATCCATGAAAAATCATTCTAATACTCCTAACCCTACCAAATTCTATTCAAATGTCAATAAAAGTGAATACTACTCCCGCATCGGAATTTATATTTCCGGCCTGGCGTTCGGTACACCAAATTGTCGTTTCCATCACCCGCGGACAATCCGCCGGGCCAGACGAATGGCCTGTTTCCGGACATTCTCCTTTTTCGCCATTTCACGTGGATTGACCGGTGCAAAAGGAACCAGCAGCGATTCATATCGAATATCTTCCATCTTGGCGGCGGCGCGGAACGTGGCATCAAGAAGTTCCAATCCTTCCTCAGGTCCTCCACCAGCCGTCGCGATCAGACCCATAACCTTACGACGACTATCGGGGGGCGATAACATCTCGCCGGTTTTCGGATCGAATTTGACCAATGCAAAAGTGCGATCCAGCAGCAGCTTCAATTGGGCACTCGGCCCGAGCCAGTATACCGGCGTTGCAAGGACCATCGCGTCGAATTGCGGAATCCTTGCTATCACTTTCGATGCCTCGTCCTCGATCACGCATTCGAACTTCTTGCTTTTCTGACAGCTCATGCACGCCGTGCATCCATTGGCCTTGTACTGAAGCTTGGCGGCATCGACCACTTCCACCTCTGCCTTCAGCGACTTCGCCTCCTCGACAAACCACTTCACCACCGTGTTGGTGTTCCCCCTGGGCCGCGGACTCCCGCAGATCACAATAATTTTCGCATTCATGTTAAACCTCCTTTTTCATATATATTTTTTTTACATCTTACCTCTTCTACCTTCTGCCGGGCAATTTGATTTCAACATCCTGACCGACCGACGGCATCGGCAGCTTCAATGTGTCTTTCACCAGCCCCAATTGCCCCCTGTAGCGATACACCCCCAGTTCCACATCTCGCCAAACCGGATCAGACGAAATGGAATAACTCTGCATCTTCTCAAAAAACTTGTGATCTCTGAGCAATTTTCGCAACCACTGGCATGGCGGAGGAAAATAATCCATGGCGTCCGGCACGTTCGGCGGCACGCTTTCCACAACAATATACCGTATCCCGTACTCCCGAATCAGCCGCAGAATGTCCGATTCTCCCGACACATGCTGAACATACCCCCACTGATTTCTGGCAGCGCGGGAATATAACAGCTTGCTGCCACGCAGCGGCAGAATTTTCCCCTCTATCCCCTGCAATCGTCGCACATCGAAAACAAACTGCCCATCCCGTGTTGCATCGACAAGAACTCTGTCGGCGTCTTTGCGATCGATCAAAAACCTAGCCGCTCCCGAATAATCGTTAAGTCGATCCGGATTTTGCATCCAACCCGTGAAAAATTGGTAAATCATGAGTATCGAAAGCAAACCCCTGCCCACCCAAGCCAGTTTGGTCTTGGCAAGACCAAAAACCAACCCTCCTACCCCCAGCAAAACCCCAGCCGGAACCACAAGGTAAAAATATCGATCTTCCTTGTATGCGATCAGACTGGCGAAAAAATAAAAAATAACAAACCATAAAATGGGCATCTTGAGTTTTTGGATCTGACGCGTAGACGCCGCAATAAGTATACCCAAACCGCAAAATCCGGTCATCGGCCAACTCAGAACTTCCGGCAAAGCACGAAGATAAAACGCCCAGTTATTCCACGTCAGAAGGTGCCTCCACGCGTTTTCCCCACGAACGAGAAATTGGCTCAACGCCGCATACCGGCTGCTCCACAGTAAATAAATCCCCATCACGCTCCACGCCGCCAGCATGACGATGAGAACTCGCGGTGTGAACGCTTTTTTCCAGCCATTCGTCCACACAAAATCGATCAAAATCACAAAAACAAAAAAAATCGCCCACTGCTTTGTCAGAAATGCCGTAACCATCAGCATCGCAGTCGCCACGAGCCAAAACGTGGATTTCGTCGTGCGGAATTTCAGGTAGCACCCACCGCATGCAAGAATAATCGCCGTCGTGGGAACTTCGAGCATAACCTGTCTGCTCCAGAGAACGGTCGCCGGAAGAGATGCCCACAGTCCCGCCCCGAGAAAGCCAGATGTGCGATCGAAAAGCTGCCTGGAAATCCAGTAAACGCCAATGATCCCGATGATTCCGAAAAACACCACGCAAAGCCGTGCGGTCAGAACGGAAATCCCCAATATGCCAAAAAACATCGCCTCCACCGCTGCAAAAAATGGAGGATAAAAAGTGACGACCCCAAGGCATGGATTTTTCACATAATACTCCACGACCCACTGCTGAACATGACCCATCGGCCACGACCGGACAAAATCATAAACAAAAACACCGTCCATCGCATGCAGTGGTGCGTCCGACCAGCTAAAGCCCCCAACCGCAATCTGACGCGACCAGACTGCAACACCAGCCAAAACAATCAATATCAGCCACCACCCGCTTTCAAATTTAAACCAGTCCTGTCGACTTCGCATCGCTTCTCTTTCATCGGTGTGCGTAGAGGATAACCACGTCC
>CAYMXC010000184.1:0-6294 GCA_964394135.1 uncultured Phycisphaerae bacterium | reverse complement strand
TTTGTGGATTACGAAAAGAAGGTAATAGCTCATCTTATTATTTTAATTTTGGCTGGAGAGGAAGTTGTGATGGATGGTACAGTATTGACAGACCTGGCGATACACCAGAGAATAAATCTGGACCATTCACCGACAATCAATCCGCCATTGTCGATATAGGAATGGGAAAAAAGATTACCACACAGGTTACCCCTGCCGAGGCTGGTGCCATTATCTGCAATCCGAGCGGTTTCACTTTTTCTGATAATACTTCCCTTTATGTTAAGGCAGTAGCTTTCTCCGGCTATTATTTCGATCATTGGGCTGGGGATCTGTCGGGAACCAATCCCAATACAACTCTGACGATGGACTCGGATAAATCCATCACGGCGGTCTTCGCCCAGGGATACAGAGTGATTCTGCGCCTTCACGGACAGGGGTCCGTCACCTATGATCCGAGCCAGTCGGCTTATTCTGCCGGCACAAATGTTACAATCCTGGCCGTTCCTGCCGACGGCTGGGAATTCGATCATTGGGAAGGTACCATCAGCGGCAATCAAAATCCCATTTCAGTAACGATGGATCATGATCAAGTCGTCCATGTTTATTTCGTCCAAAAGAATAATGTCCTGATCATCCCGACGGGCGAGGGCACAGTGCTTCGGAATCCATCCGCGGCGGGCTATCGCACCGGGACTCGCGTAACACTGACCGCCCAGGCTGCCGACGGCTGGACTTTCCGCAAGTGGTGGGGCGACCTCGATAGTGCAAACAATCCCGTCACCTTCACCGTTGACGGCAGCAAGATCATTCAGGCGGAGTTTGTCAAAAATGGTGGTGAAAATTATTCTCTGACCGTCAGCACGGCGGGCAACGGAACGGTGACTCCATTCGGCGGACTGTTCCAGAAGGACAGTAAAGTCACTTTGCAGGCTTATCCTGCCGATGGCTGGAAGTTTTATCAGTGGCGTGGCAATGTCGTTTCGACTGACAACCCTGTCGAGGTGACTATGGATCAGGCTTTATCCATCACGGGCGTATTTATCCCAAGCGATTCGCTGATGCCCGCGGATGAATATCTGCAATCGACAGGCGACTCGTCAAACGAGGCCAAGAATGACGGCGAGTTCCATTTCGATAATCTGGTCAACAGTTGTACCCTGCTGTCTTCCGTGATCATGATCGCGATAGTCGGCGGATTTGTAACGATCTCCATACGTGAGTAGCAATATATAAACCGCGAAGTGCGCAAGGTTCACAAAGGCCGATCCAACGATTTTTCACCTTTGCGAATCTGCGAGCTTTGCGGTTTTTTATTTTTACCGACACTGTTCCAACCAGTTGAGGGCAGGCTGAAGCAGAACGTCGTAACCGTTGTCGGTGCAATTCTGAAGATCTTTTTCCAATTGTTCCAGATCGCACTCGAGCAAACCCCGTACCACCGCTGGTGAAAATTGTGTTCCCTCGCAACGCCGGACTTCCTCGATCGCTTCCTGAAATGTCTTGGCCTCGTGATAGGTTCGCTCGCTGGTGATGGCGTCGAAACTATCGGCCAAACCGACGATCATTCCCATCAGCGGGATTTGTTCGCCGGTCAAACCCTCAGGATATCCGCCGCCGTCATAGCGTTCGTGATGATCGAGCACGCCTGGCAGAATATTTCGCAGCTGCCTGACCGAGGAGATAATTCGCGACCCGATGACAGGATGTTCCTGTACATTGGCAAATTCCTCCCGGGTCAATTTTCCCGGTTTGGCGAGCACATGGTCGTTGACTCCAATCTTGCCGATGTCATGGAGCAGGCCGGCCATGTAAATTTGCGCACATTCCTTTTTCGTCAATCCCATGGCTTCGGCAATTCGTCGTCCTATGAGCGCAACACGCTGGCTGTGGCCCCGGGTATATGGGTCTTTGGCGTCGATCGCACCAACCAGGCTGCTGGTCAACCCCGTCAGCAGATCCTGAATGTCGGCCAGTAAAAACCGGTTTTGCAAAAAACTGGCAGTATGTTCCGCAACCGAACCCAGCAATTTGGCGTCGGAGGAATCAAAGCTGTCGTCTGAATTGGTACTGACGGCGGTCAGGATTCCAAGTGTGCTGCCGTTGGAATAGATCGGCCAGCCCAGGATGCCCAGGTCCGACGATTTGAATATTCTGACCAGCGCCGGCTGCGTGGAAAGGTCGGGAAGAATGATCGGTTCGGAAGCGGAGCCGATCAGCCCCATCAGATATCGGCATAAGGCACGGGCCGAGTCGTCAGAAATCGACATTTTGCCCCTGACAAAACAACTCTCTCCGCCGTTGAGCGGATGATTGATCATCAGTATCAGTGCCTGGGCCCCTATCAGGTCCAGCAGATCCTCTTCAAATCGCGACATGAAAGCGGCTGGATCGTCGGTTATATGAAGCTGCTGACCCAGTTTGTAAATAAGGCTCAGTTCTTCATAACTGCCTGCCAATTGTTCCGAAATGGCTGTCAGTTCATCTTCAAATTCATAGTTTCGCTGCACCTGCCGTACCTGACGTGTCAGGATTTCGAAAAGCCCTTCCGATTGGTCGCTCAACGCCGCAGGCAGTATGCAAACGATGCACCCCGCACATCGACCGTGATTAAACACGGGCGCCACCAGCCCTTTTTTGCCGGAAGCGCAATCAAAATACCCAACCACCCCATCCGACATGCTTCGTGCTGCTGCTTCGCGAATTTCTTCCGGATTTTCGCCATCAATCCCCTTTATCACACCGGATGGTTCGCTCCATCCGATAGCAGCACCGAGTTTGGACCAGCTGCCGGTCAACTGCTCCGCTAGCTCTGATACAAACGTTTCCTGCTCTTCCTTAAACATGAAATCATACCCCCATTTTCGATATCGCCAGTGTTTCCTGAACCAGTGCGAGAAGCTCCCGTGGACTGAAAGGTTTCGAGATCAGTCGCAGAATGTTCGCAGAGCTCAGATCGTCGCGGGTGAGGGAAAATCCACGGGCGGTCAGGAGAATCACCGGCACATTCCGCAGATTGTCGCATGCGAACATTTTTTCCGCCAGTTCCAGCCCGTTGAGGCCCGGCATCTGATAATCACTGATCACCAGGTCAGGTTTGTTTCGGCAGGCTTCCTCCCACGCCTGAAGTCCATCGTAAGCGAGAAACACATCCAAACCGCCAGAACCGAGTTTGAGTTCCAGTACGCGTAATATATGGATTTCGTCATCCGCGATGATGATTCTTCTTTGATCGGTCATACGGCAAGAACCTCCTGAGGCTTATGGTTTGAGCCTGAGGCTTCAGGGATTAACGGCAACTGGACGGTAAACGTGGAACCCCTGCCGGGCACACTCTCCACCTCGACTCGGCCATGATGAATTTGCTCGACAACTTTTTTCACCAGCGACAGTCCCAGCCCCGTTCCGCCGGAACACAACCGACCGTCCGCAGATCGATAAAATTGATCGAAAATTTTTCCCATTTCCGACGCTTCGATGCCGATGCCCGTATCCTGAATGCGAATCCGGTAATAACCCCCTGCCGTATCCACCTCGGCCGACAGCGATATCGTGCCGCCGGGAAGAGTATATTTGATCGCGTTAGACAGCAGATTCAGAATGACCTGCCGCAGCAAATCCCGATCGGCCTGAACAGTCAGGTTCTTATCGGGAAGAGTCATATGGATGGAAATCGATTTTTCCTCCGCAATATAACGGACCTGTGCTGCCGACTGACTTATTTCTTCAGCCAGGCTGAGCCGCGAAAACTCCACACTCATCAAGCCTGATTCGATTCGACTGAGATTCAGCAGATTGGCGATAAACCCGTCGAGCCGGTCCGCTTCCGATTGAATGATTTTATAAAAATCTGTTCGTCCATCGGCAGTCTTGATATCTCCATCCAACAGCAGTTCTATATACGCCTTGATACTGCTCAGCGGTGTTCGCAGCTCATGAGAAACGTGATTGACAAAATCGTTTTTCATTTGCGCTAGTGCGCGTTCCTGCGTTACGTCGTGAAGGATCATCACAATGGCCCATAATCCTCGGCTGCGAATACAGACAGGGGAAATCGTAACGATAAAACAGGATACCTTTTCCCGTTCGGATCCTTTCAATTCAAAATCGAAACGAACGGGTTCTTTTTTATCCCATCGGGTTGGATCAAGCATGGCCAGAAGCCTCGGATCATCGATCAGATCCTCGATCGGACGTAAACGGTCGGAGGCAAGCGAGAAGTGAAAAATGTTTTCGGCAGGAGCATTGGCCAGTATCAGTTCCCCAAATCGGTTGACAACCAGCACGGCATCGGAGATGGAGTGAATGATCGCCTCTGTGTTTTGTTTTTCTGCATCGATGGCTTGAATAAGCAGGTCAAGTTCCTTTTGCTCACGCCTGAGTTCATTGAACTTGTCGCCCAATAGAAT
Source organism: uncultured Phycisphaerae bacterium (assembly GCA_964394135.1). Classification (GTDB taxonomy): domain Bacteria; phylum Planctomycetota; class Phycisphaerae; order JAAYCJ01; family JAAYCJ01; genus CAYMXC01. The sequence goes on along the minus strand of CAYMXC010000184.1, from coordinate 1,906 downwards.
TAAATATCGATTCAATATCTCCCCGAGACCTTCCACTGTCCACTGCTCGGGCACCATCACCAGACCAATTTCGGCATTTTCGCTGAGTTTTCGAATCTGGCTTTTCATTAACTGGAGAGACTGGCGAGTCCGCAGATGCAACAAAATTTCCAGCATGGCGCCGCAGGCCCCAACCGCGCCGATCGCCGCCCATATCTCGATAGGTAGCCGGGCCTGATCACTTGTCTGAGCAAGCAAGCCCCAAACCGCCAGTGCAACGATCATTCCGTACAGAATGATCAGGATAGTATGTGTTTTATTGTGAAAAATCATCGGGAAACTCCCGGACCGGGATTACTGGTTGGCATATACTATTGACTCAGCGGAGCCGCCCAACCTATCTCAGGAAGTGTCATATACCCGACGACAAAAAGAACTGTCATAATAATCACCGCTTCAACAAACCAGAGCGATTTCATATCCAACCACCTCCATATGACCAAAATCAAATTCAGCATCGCGTGTTATTAATACTGATATCGGCCTTCCAACCCGCAAGTTTAGCTGACTTCCACTATAATTATAACTTTAAATCGGCCGATTCGAGGCAAACGTCCGATAACCTCACCGTCAACGGAAAACACCCAAAAAAAAGGGGCAGTTCAATTCACTTGAACCACCCCGATAAATCGGCTACCGTCAAAAATAATTATCGGCCGTACTTGCGTTCTTTTATCTGCGGCTGACCATAATGATATCGTGACTCTTCGTCCTTGCTCTTCTTCGATTCTTTCCTGATTTCCTGTTCTTCTGTTTTTTCCGTTCGGGATGCTTTGATCTTTTCAGCAGCGTCTATCGCGTTAACGGCGATCAGTGTCTTGTCCTTCGGGTTTATCACAATATAGACGGTGGAATTTTTGTTTTTGGCCAATTTAAGACTTTTCACGGTCAAAAGCACTTCGTCCTTGCCGGTTTCTTTCACATCAAAAGTATAAAGTCCAGCCGGAATCGCCACATAATTACTCGCCTTTTTGTACGTGAGATTCTTGAACAGATTTTCACCGCCCTTGGCCTGGAACACGTCTACTGCAGATACACCGCCAGCCAGATGCACAAACCGCACTTTCGCCATAGTCTTGTCCGTTTCCCGTTCATCGATGACCTGGAAAAGAACCACTTCATTGCTCTTGGATAAACCCGTAGCCGCGATGGTATAGTCCGTATTGGGATTGAGTTCAACACCGGCATCAAGAATAACGGGCGTTTTCTTGCCGGCGGGGGTCAGTTGTATCTGGTGTTTGCCGGAACTCAGCTCCAGATAATGACCGACCGTCTTGAATGGAACCTTTTTGACCAGGACCTTGCCGTCCACGTGAACGTCCACCGGCAGCGCGTCCGGCGAAAAATTCGCCATTCGTATTCTGGTTACAATCCTGGTTTCCTTCGTTTCAGTTGTTTCGGCGGCAAAACCGACCGATGTCGCCAGGGCAGCCGCCAATGCCAAAATCCATTTATTCATTTCTAACCTCCATTTTAAAATTCTTTAGTGGGGGAATCATTCCCTGATCCAATATCAGGGAATAAAATCATTCTAAACCATTGCGGGTTTGAAAAGTAGTTTTTTTCGAATGGCACCGAGCCAGCTGATTATCTTTTCACTATTTTATTTAAATATGCCAGCAGGCGGCAAAATGGCCTGGGCGACGCTCAACCAGCGGTGGTTCGCTGTTGAGACACTTTTGATCATTATTACAAAGCGGGCAACGGGGATGAAACCGACAGCCGGTGGGAAACGCCAGCGGATTGGGAACCTGCCCCTGAATCGTCTGCAACCGCATCTTGCCCTTGATGTTACCCAATCGCGGAATTGCATTAAATAAACCACATGTATAAGGATGCAGCGGCGAGGCAAAGAGTTCCCGGACTA
>CAYMXC010000183.1:0-6308 GCA_964394135.1 uncultured Phycisphaerae bacterium | reverse complement strand
CAAAACTGATGTCCTCATCGACGCCATGCTCGGAACGGGATTCACCGGCCGGCCTCGTCCCCCAATAGATCATCTTATCGAAAAAATCAATTACGCGGACCGACCCGTGGTGGCTGTCGATGTCCCTTCGGGCCTGGACTGCTTTTCGGGTATCCCTGCACCCACTACAGTTCATGCCGATTTAACCATCACCTTCGTCGCCGTCAAAAATGCCTTTCTGTCGCATGCCGCCGCTCCGTACGTCGGCCGAATCGAAGTCGCCGATATCGGAATTCCCCGCCGGCTGATCGAAGAGATCAGACAAAACGAGTGAACCGGAGAAAAACCGTCCGGCCACCCGGCTGGCACAGCTCCACATTTCCTATTGCTATCTTTTCATGCCAAGGTATATTAAGTATCTGAATTGTCAGGAGAAAATAATGGCTTATTTAGGCGTCAATATCGACCACGTCGCTACGATCCGTCAGGCCCGCCGGACGGACGAACCCGACCCCGTCTGGGCGGCTGGGGAAGCGGAACTTGGCGGAGCCGACGGCATCACCGTGCATCTGCGGGAAGACCGACGGCACATCAACGACCGTGACGTAACGCTGCTGAAACACACAGTGGCGGTCAAGTTAAACCTGGAAATGTCGATCAACACAAAAATCGTCCGTATCGCCTGCGACCTGGGGCCTGATCAATGCACACTCGTGCCTGAAAACCGCCAGGAAATCACAACCGAAGGTGGTCTGGATATAGTTCGGCTTCGGAAAAAAGTCGCCCCGGCGGTGCGAGCCCTCCATCATACAGGGTGCCAGGTCAGCGCATTCATCGAGCCTATCGACGACCAGATCCGCACTGCCGCAGACCTCGGCTTCGACGCCGTCGAATTATGGACTGGCGGCTATGCCCACACCGAAAATAAACACAAGCAGGAAAAAGCCCTCGGGGAACTGGTACGCGGCGTCGAGCTGGGCCTGAAACTCGGCTTGACCGTACACGGCGGTCACGGACTGACCTACCGGAACATCGAACCGGTGGCACGTATCGCCGGATTCACCGAATTTAATATCGGACACACCATCATTTCCCGGGCCGTATTCGTCGGCCTGCGCGAGGCGGTACGAGAAATGAAGGAACTTTTGCTGCGATATTCACCTGTAAAGTAAACGCTGAAATTCTATAATTTTAAAAGTTAAAAACTGTATGGAGGAATGCCGGACAATGTTCAAAGGCACATATGTCGCATTGGTAACCCCTTTTAAAAATGGTGCTGTCGATTATGATACGCTGGACAGGCTGGTCGACTTTCACATCAAAGCTAAAATCGCCGGAATCGTCCCCTGCGGAACAACGGGCGAATCGCCGACGCTGACGCACGAGGAACACGACATGGTCATCGCCCGCGTAATCAAACGGGCAAAGGGCAAGATTCACGTCATGGCGGGTACGGGCTCCAATTCCACAGCCGAGGCCATTCGCCTGACACGGCACGCTGAAGAAAACGGAGCGGACAGCGCACTGCTGGTAGCCCCCTATTACAATAAGCCAACACAGGAAGGGCTCTATCAGCATTACAAGGCCATCGCGGAAGAAACAACCTTACCGCTTGTGATTTACAACATTCCAGGCCGATGCGGTGTGGAAATCAGTCCCGAAACCATCGCCAGGCTGTCGAAAATCAAAAATATCCGCGCAGTCAAGCACGCCACAGGTTCTGTGGACGGCGCCAGTCAATTACGCTCGCTGTGCAATATCGAAATCCTCAGCGGAGACGATTCGATGACACTCCCACTGATGAGCATCGGCGCCACCGGCGTCATCAGTGTGATCGCCAACATCATCCCGAAGGACACCAAAGCCCTGACCGACGCAGCACTGGCCGGCGATTTCCGAAAGGCACAGAAACTGCACCAGAAACTCTTCCCGCTGGCCAAAAACATGTTCATCGCTACCAACCCGATTCCGATCAAGTCGGCAATGGCAATGCTGGGCATGTGCAGCGAAGAACTCCGTCTGCCGATGTATCAGATGGACGACACGCTCAAGGCCAAGCTGCGGCAAACTCTGGTCGATTACGGCTTGTTGAAAAAATGAAACCGTTGATGAAAAAATAATCTTGGATTTCCATTCCGATACCGACAATTAAAAGGGCGAGCCGAATGTTAGGGGTTCGCCCTGTTTTCTTTTTCTGCAGCGGGCCTTGTATTCCAATACCCTCTGACGGTAAAATAATCATCGTAATCTTGAAGGAGCGCAATATGAACAGGATGTTTACGAGCAGGTTCGGCGTATCGATGATCACGCTAGCTGTGATTCTTTCCGGTGGATGTGCCGCTTATCAAGGTGTAGCTCGGCCGGTGCCCAAACTCAGCCTGCTGTCGCCTGACCTCTCGGACCAGAATCGGGAAAAAGCCCTGAACACGAAGATCAAGTTGAAGTTCCCCGTGGTCCTGGCGATAGCCAAAGTTCGAAAACCCTGTTCAGATTTTGTCTACAGCGGTCAACCAAACGACTTTTTTGCCTTGGAAACAATCCAGGGCGAAGAGAAAAATGGCTGGCTCAATCTGATAGACCAGCCCGAGGCCTATCAACGCCAACTGATCGCACAAGTACAAATCATCAGCCCATCACTGCTTACGGGTAATCCATCGATCAAAAAACTGCGGAATGCGGCGGCCATGCTGCATGCCCCCCTGCTGCTGGTCTACATGCAGGAAGACAATTTCGACACAGGTTATAACGCCGTCGGTTGCTTCTCGGCGGCCCAGGCGGTAATCATCGATACCAGCTCCGGTGCGATTGTCGCTACTTCGGACAATGCGGCAAAACGGGAACAAAAAGTTGCATTCTTCGTATCTGATGCCGTCAAACAGAAAGTCCAGGAAGAAGCCGAAAACCAGACCGTCACCGGCCTGCAAAGGAATGTGAGACGTGCCCTGATCGAACTGGCGAGGTCCAACCGAAACTAGGCCTTTTTTTCGTATATAAAAAACCGTGAAAGATCAGATCTGCCGTTTTATTGCGGGGCCTTGAGAGGAATGGCAAGTACTTCGACCGGCCCGCCGCCAACTTCGAATTTCTCCAGTTCCGTACCTGGAGAAACAAGATACAGAAAACCGATTCGCCCATTACTGTTGGCAAGATCGCCCGAACGGATATCGCGGAACGGTTCGAGACGATTGGACATTTCCGCTTCAGGATCGAAAACCATTTCCACACGCTTTGAACCGTCGGGCAGGTCGACCATCGCATACTGGCCGACCGGCAGGTGAACGTTACCGTTCTTGTCGGTAATCTTTTTCTGCACCACGCCCTGAACGCTGGTGAAAATGCTGCGAACAAGACTATTCTCGGCCGGACTGAATACGCACTCAAGCCGCAAAAGCCGTTTGTCACCAGGAACATCAAACTGGGTAACTCCCGCGGCTGTCTGGGCGACAAGCGTACCCGCCACTCGACCGCGAGCGAATTTTCCACCGGAAAACTCAGCCTCGGACTTTGCTAGAGCATCGGTAATGGCAAAGGGCAATTCATTGGTAAAGGCGGTCCGCTGGGGATCGATCTGATACTGACTGTGCCAACCGCCCTGGATTTGAGCACCGACAGGCGGCGTCGGAACACCGGTCGAAGCTGAAGGGACCGGCAAAACTGATTCCGCTTTGCTTTCCTTCGGTACCGAGGCACGGGCATATCGTTTATACTCCACGTACCACGGAACGAAATCCTCGCTGGGAACCTCGAAAACAACGTCAACCTGGCCAGAATTCGACGAAATTCCGTAATTTCTATATTTCTGCGTAGCCTCATCGTCATCCGCAGGTTTAGGAAGCGGAACTTTAACTCGAAGATAATTGAATTCCGCCGGCAGATCCGGATCGCGTACGCCTATCGCATAGATATTGATCGGCCTGGCATTGGAATCCAACGCCGTTTTCAGATCAGGCACGCGAGTGAATCCGACGAGTCGAATCTGACCCCACCCGAACCGGTGATAACCATCGGAATCCGCCAACTGAGGAGACATTTGCAGTTGAATAACCAGATACTTTTTTCCATCCGCGGGCATCCGTTTATCAACTACCTTGATTGCAGTACTGGAATAACGATTTTCCTGAACCGGATATTCCTTCACCAGCAGCGGACTCTCGCTGGTCCAGGCCTTGGAGACCGTCAGCAGACCTTTGTCCGACTTGACCGCATGCCGGGATTCCCGCTGAATGCCGATTCGATTGGCGCTGACTTCACCAGGCCAATCGGGGTGAACCAGGCCAAACTTTTCAGAGTTCTGAAGACTGCCCCGACTGAATCTGGCTAGAAGACCGGAGGTAAAATCATCGGCGTAGGGAAAAATACCGCTCTGACTGAGCTTCTTGCCGTCATCCCGAAATCGATTGAACAGAAGCACCTGATCGTCAAAAGGCAGCATCTCGAATGCGAGACTTCCAATTCCTACAATGATCAACGCGGTGGGAAGACTTAGCACACCCGCAAGGATGCGGTCCGGCCACTGGTAAATCACCACGTTGGAACGAATCATATTGTCGGCTATTGACCGCAAAACGACCAAAGTAATAAAAAACAATCCCGCCAGGGCGCAGGCATCGGCATAATCGGGAATATGTTCCAGCAGCATTGCCTGACTCAAAGGCGAATAATAATTCACCGCGACCGCCGCAGATAAAATCGTCAGCACCACCATAATCAGGGCACTGAATGTCCCCTGGATCGTCTGGAAAAAGGCAATCCCGGCTACCAACAATAATGAAATAAGTATGAATATCAAATCAACACCTCCGCCATTTATTACGGATTCAGTTATTACCTTACTTTTTGCCCGTCAGCGCATCGGCTTCCTTGCTGACTCGAATCACTTCTTGAACGCTAGTCACGCCGGCAAGAACCCTTTCCAAAGCCATTTCTTCCCAGAATTTCAAACCGGACTTCCGAGCGGCCGACTTGATCGCGCCGGCGTCGCCGCTGCGAATCGCTTCTCGTAATTTATTATCGACGATAAGGACTTCAAAAACACCGGTGCGCCCAAGATACCCGCTGCCCTGGCACGTAGGACAAATAATCGGATTGCCCTTTTTATCCACAGGCGGCTGAGTCGGCGGACGATAGAAGGTCACATTTTCATGGCTGACCAGATTCATCTTCCGCAAAGTCTCCGGATTGGGTTTATACGCCTCACGGCAGGCAGGGCATAACCGGCGAACCAATCGCTGAAAAACGACCGCCAAAAGACCATCGGCGGCCATATCCGCGGATTCCATCCACCGAACGATGCGACCCAGCGACGACATGCAGTTCGATGCCCGCATCGTGCAGAAAATCTTCTTCTTCTTTTCCGTCACCAGCTGACCGATCATCTGAGCCGTTTCAGCGTCGTGACACGGATCCACAAGAATGACGTCGGGCTCGCGGCGGGAAATCGACTGCAAAAATCGCGGAAAACTCTTTTCCGATCCCGCCTGATAAACGTTTTGTGTAATATTGTCCAGGTCCATCAGGGGTTTCATTTCCACACTGTGGATATTCTGGATAAAGGCGTCAAGACTTCGTCCGATGGCATAAAGCGTGCTGGTCACGCCCGAATTGGCCATACCCGAAATAATCACCAGACCACGTTTTTCATCGATAATCGGTTTAAGCTGGGCGATCTGGGCTTCCGTCAATCCGATGTCGTTTATGGTAAATTTGGACTCTTCCGCACGAACCCGGATAATCATCTTTTCACCGGCAGTAGAACCCGCCGTCTCAATGTCCAGCGACACCTTGCGGTCCACACCGATCTGCTGGGCCATCAATTTGGCCTTCTGGGGCTGGCGACGTTCATTGATATCCAGATTGCAAATCGTCTTGACATAATCGATCAGAGCCTGAGTCTCTTGACGATGCCACTGGTCGTACTCGCCAACCACACCGTCAATTTTGAAAACGATCCGGGACTGTTCACCGGCCGGCTGAATGAAAATCTCGCCGGCACGTCGCCAAAGCCCGTCGAACAGCAAATCCTGAAAATTCTGATATGCTTTCTGACCTTCGGGATCTTCGGGTATCTTCGGCTCACGCCCCTGCGAAGTGGCAAGGCGAACCTTTTCGACTATCTCGAACTTCACTTCCTTTTCGCCCTTGATCGTAGCCAGCAGATTGGAAGGTTTGAGAATCCGATCGTTTTCATCAACAATGGTGTCGCGGTAAAGGGCATAAACGACCATCGCGCCGAAAGCCAAAAGAAGATTAAACATCAATCCAACGGAAAAAATCGGTACAAAAAACCAGAAAAACCACCCAAGAATCCCTCCCGCCAGTACAATACTGCC
>CAYMXC010000182.1:0-6336 GCA_964394135.1 uncultured Phycisphaerae bacterium | reverse complement strand
AAGGCAAAAAAGGGGCAATAATCGGTATTGCAGACCAGAAAAGTCAGGACTCCTAAAATAACGCTGACACAGCCTAGCACACACAACTCACAGCTTGAAATAAATAATACAAACCTCACTGTCGGATTTCGCTGGATATGAACGCCGCAGAACCTGCAAATTCGCACCCCATCCCGATTTTCCGTTCCGCATGCCTGACAGAACATCATCCCGTCCTCCCATTCGCGGATGATTCCGATCAATGCTTTGGACCCCCATTTACCTGCTTATTTTAAGCGAAAGAGTGACGGCCCTCAATCATATAATTATAAATTATTATAATAAAAAGCCCGATCCGCGGTAACGGGTCGGGCTTTTTATATGAATCAGAAGCGGATTGCGAAAGCAGGTTATGCTTTGCGCCAGAACGCTGCTCCGTAAACAGCGGCAGAGCCGAGCATTTCTTCGATCCGCAGGAGCTGGTTGTACTTGCAGATGCGGTCGGTGCGGCAGGCAGAACCGGTTTTGATCTGACCTGCGTTGGTGGCCACTGCGATATCGGCGATGGTGGAATCTTCGGTTTCGCCGGAGCGATGGGATACAACGGCGGTCCAACCGTTGCGCATAGCCAGATTGATCGCGTTCATCGTTTCGGTGAGGGTACCGATCTGGTTGACTTTGATGAGGATGCTGTTAGCGCTGTTTTCCTTCAGTCCGCGGGCCAGTCGTTTGGTGTTGGTGACGAACAGGTCGTCACCGACCAGTTGAACTTTATCGCCGATGGCTTTGGTCAGTTTCGCCCAACCGTCCCAGTCGTCTTCTGCCAGACCATCTTCGATGGACCGGATCGGATATTTATCGACCAGTTTTTTCAAGAAGGCGATCATTTCGTCGTTTGTGATCCAGTTGTCCGGCGCGCTCTTGAAGAAATGATATTTGCCTTTATCTTTGTCATAGAGTTCGCTGTTGGCGGGGTCCATGGCGATGAACACATCTTTTCCGGGCTTGTAGCCGGCTTTTTCGATGGCGATCATGATGACGTCCAACGCTTCCTCATTGGATTTGAGGTTTGGAGCGAAGCCGCCTTCGTCACCGACGGCGGTGCTTAATCCCTTTTCGCTAAGAACTTTTTTGAGGCTGTGGAAAATTTCTGCTCCCATTCGCAGGCCCTGTGAAAAGCTCTCGGCACCCCAGGGTTGAATCATGAATTCCTGTAGATCGACGTTATTGTCGGCGTGCTTTCCGCCGTTGAGAATATTCATCATAGGCACCGGCAGGACGTGTGCATTGGCTCCGCCGATATAGCGAAACAGGGGCAATTCTGATGAAGCGGCAGCTGCATGAGCCACAGCGAGTGATACGCCGAGAATGGCGTTGGCGCCAAGTTTGCTCTTATTTTCTGTGCCGTCGAGTTCGATCATCTTCTGGTCGATCGCTTCCTGGTCGGTGGGGTCCATGCCGCAAACAACGGGAGCGATTACATCGTTGACATTCGCAACGGCCTTGAGAGTGCCCTTGCCCATATATCGTTTTTTATCACCATCGCGGAGTTCCACTGCTTCATGTTCGCCAGTGGAAGCGCCCGAAGGCACTGCCGCCCGGCCCATTGCTCCATCGCACAGGATGACATCGACTTCGATCGTGGGATTGCCGCGGGAATCCAGAATTTCTCTTGCTCGTACTGTTTCTATACATACCGACATTGCTGATACCTCCATAATAAGGTTATTTTCTGTTACTTTTTACCGTGCGTTTACAGACTATCCGAATATACGAAGTTGTTCCTTACAGTCAAATGAAAAACGTTTCCACGGTACCTGCAGTTTTACATTATAGAGGCAGATGTGCATTAGCGATTTTGAGGATAGCGAGTGCGGCGGCGATCTGGACGTCCGGGTCAGGGTCGTTGAGGGCTTGTCGCAGTGCGGGCAGGGCGGCCTTGTCCGCCATTTCGCCCAGGGCCATGGCGGCGAGGTTGCGGATTCCTGCTGACTGAGCGGGTGGTCCGGATCGATATCGCAGGGCATCGAGTGCGACCTGTTTGCCGCGGTAGTCGTCAAGCATGGCCAAGGTCCTGGCCGCCACCAGCTTCATTCCCAGCCGACGGGGCACGGGAGACCGATCATAAACGTAGGCAACCTGATTGCCACCTGCTTCGATTTTTGCACGGCCGATGGTCAGGATGGCCAAAATGCACTCGTCGTCGTAGACACTCTGGCAATAACCGATCATCAACCGCTGAGCTTTGGGATTGCCAAGCAACGTCATGGCCTCCAGGGCCTGCAGGCGAACAGACATATCTTCATCATTCATGGCGGCGCGGAGCAGACGAAGCGCATCAGGCTTGCCCATGCGGCCCAGAACGGTCGTCGTGTTTCGCCGGACGATGACGTTTTTATCGAAGAGGGTTCTTCCGAGTATCGAGGTAAATCGTGTATCGCCAAGGACGTTGAGAGCTCCAGCAGCTGCGGCCTGGACCGATCGGTCGGGGTCGTTAGAAACCAATTTGATCAATCTGGTTTTGGCTGGGGTATATTTGAGCTGCATGATTGACATGCAGGCGGTAAATCGTACACCCCAGTATTCGTCGTTGAGTCCTTCGAGGATCATATTGATGCCGGAGGATTGATCAGCCTCGGCCAGGGCTTCAATCGCGTGCGACCGCAGCAGGGGCATGTGAGAATGAGTTGCGCCGATCAGTGTCGCGCGTGCACGTTCGACGAGATCACGCTCATTAACGACGGGGGCGGTTGTCGTCGCCATGGGAACTTCGGCACAACCGGCCAGAAACAGACTCATTTTCATCAACAGCCAGGCAAATCGTTTCATGCGAATCGTCTCCAAGTTCAGGAGTTTTTTTCTTCAGCCAAATCGGATTGATTACACCTGACAGTATAACCAGAAACATAATGGAAATCACCGGCCAATCGCCGATACTGGAATAGAGCGTGACGCGCGGATCGATTTTGAGCTGACGGGTTTGATATCCTCGGATGCCCGGTCCATAGATGCGCGATCCGTCGGTCACCATGGCGTCGATTCGGCCGTCGGGTCCGATGATGCCGCTGATACCGGTATTGACCGATCGGACCACGGCGATACGATTTTCCACCGCCCGGAAGATGCTGATGTAGAAATGCTGGAGCAGTTCACATGAATGGTTGAACCAGCCGTCGTTGCTGATATTGACCAGAAAATCGATTTGTTTTTTTCCGTCGGCTGGGGCTGCGAATTGGCGGATCAGGTCGGCCATCGTGTCCTCATAGCAGATGGCGACTGAATAGCGAAAATTGCCCGCCGCCGTCGGCAGAATAAATCGCTTGAGTTCTTTTCCGGCGGTCAGACTGTATTCGTAGCCGCCCTGGCCATAGGGGGTCATGTTCTCGTTAAGGAATCGATAAAGAGCGGGCCAGGAATAGCGGAACGGCACGACCTCACCAAAGAGCACGAGGCGAATCTTGTCGTATCGGTCCACGTAACGGCCTTGGCGGTCATAAATCAGCGCCGAATTGAATTTGTCCACGGATGGGTAGGTACCGGGAGGATTGATCTGTTTGCTGATTGCCCCGACGACCAGATAACTGTTGGATACCTTGGCGTGTTTGCTGAGAATGTCGGCGACATCGACGCTGTAACTGTGTTCGGCTTTGAGGTATTTATCGTCGATTTTTTTTGCGTTTAGAAATTCAGGGTTGACGGAGATTCCGATGCAGGTTTCCGGCCAGACGAGCATATCCGGTTTTTCCCGGGCCGCATCGACGGAGACCGCGAGCAGACCCCGCAGAACCTCGTCAAAATCACTGCATTCCTTGTCGACAAAGAGCGGAAAATCTTCCTGCACGACGCTGATCACGGGACCCGGTGTCTGAACATTCTGAATCAAACGCCACCGGCCGTAGAGAACAGTCGACACGAGCAGAACAGCAGCCGTCGCGACAGCGGGAATCGCTTTTCGAATATGGCGGTCGCGGGCATCAATAATCAACTGTGCGAGTGCGCCGTTGATCAATGCGAGGACGAAACTCACAGCATAGGCGCCGCCCAGGTCAGCGATCTGGATCATGATCGGATTGGATGCCTGGGAATGGCCCAGGAAGAACCAGGGAAATCCGGTGACCAGCCAGCTGCGGACGTATTCACCCGCTACCCAGACCAGCGGAACGGCAAGGAAAAAAGGAACCGACCAGCGCCGCTGAAGTCGCTGGATCATGAAACCCAACACGGGCCAGTACAGGGCCAGGTATATCGACATGCTGATATAGCCGGGAATCGTGATCGGCAGGACCCAAAGCGAGTTGATTAGACAGGATGCGAGCCCGGCGAAGAAGCTGATCGCAAGCTGAGCGCGCTGTGTGGCTTGCTGTACCACGATCAGCCAGGGCACCAGTGCAACAAACGCGAGAAAGGTCCAGTCCACCGGCGGAAAGATCGCGGAAAACGCCAGCACCGTCAGGCCCGACAAGCCCAAATACGCCAGCGTCGAATAGGCCGGAATTCGCTTTTTCGTTTTTGTTTTTTTCAAATCGTTTTTCATAAATTCCGGCAGGCTCGCGAATGGAACCCGCATGTTATCATTATCCATCAAATTACTTTACATCGATATGGTAAGGAGCTACCATCAGGACGTTGCCACTTTTCAGCATTTTCGCCAGTAGAATTGTTTCATGAATCAGGGCAGAATCAAGTCCCAGGAGTTTTGACGCCCATCCGCCGGTTCGATTCAGCGACAGCAAAACATCTTCACCGGACAGCAGATCTTCAGGCTCCATCTTATAACCGAGTCCTTCAAGAATGATCTCGGGCAGGGTCTTGGGCTTGGGCAGGTGAACTACGTCATATGTTTTGATTTTGGCCCGCTCCGCCGCCAATTCAACGGCATCGGCCAGAGTGCCGATTTTATCCACCAGGCCGAGGCTGAGCCCTTCTTCGCCGGTGAACGCCCTACCCGTAGCCAGACGATCGATATCGGCGATTCGGCCTTTTCTTCCCTGCATTACCCGTCCTTTGAAGATATCGAATGTCATTTCCATCTGCTCACGGAGGGTCTTGCGCTGTTCGTCGGAAAGACGGGAAAACGGATCGAAAAACGTGGCGTTCTTACCCCGGCTGTAGGTGTAGGGATGCAGATATATCTTGTCCATCAGCCCCTTGAGCACAGGCTTGCCTGCGACTACACCGATCGATCCGGTAAGTGTAGCAGGCGAGGCGAAAATGTACTGGCCTGCAGAAGCGATGTAATAGCCTCCACTGGCAGCCATGGCACCCATCGAAATGATAACGGGGCGGGTCTTGGCCACTTCATGGGCCAGTTCCCAGATGATTTCCGATCCGCTGGACGAACCGCCGGGGGAATCGATTCGCAATACGATCGCCTTGATATTTTTGTCCTTGTTGATTTCAGCGAAAGCCTTGCGCATCGTTTTGGAACCCGCCGTTTGCTCCGATCCGATAAGTTCCTCGCTTTCGCCTTCCATTACCATACCGTTCACATATACGATCGCCACCTTGTTTTGCCGGCTTTCGGCGCCTTTCGAGCCGATCATGCTGAACAGTTGAAGCAGGCCGCTGAATCCGCTCTTGATCTGAGGCGGAGGAGTTCGGGCGTAATCGTAAACCAGTTTGCCTTTCAGTTCCGTTTGAATCTGATTCAGAAATTCCCGGCGATGGACAACGACATCGATCAGTCCCTTCGGCTGAGCCTGTTCAGCCATGAAAGGCCCCTGGTCGATAATAGTCCTGACCTTTGCTTCGGGAATATGGCGGCAGAAAACGATGGCGGAAACGATTTGGCTGTACAGGCTGTCGAGCAGACCATTCATCTGCTCATCCATGTATTTCGACGGCTGGGTGGCAGTAAACGGCTCAGCCGCAAGTTTGAAATCGCCAAAGTGTTCCACGTCGGCGTCGATGCCCAATTTTTTCATAAGGCTCTTGTAATAGATTACCTGCGCGGCGATTCCGTTAAGTTGAAGGAGCGTACCGGGACTCATCGCGATCCGCGTGGCGGGCAGTGCGAGCATGTATAGTCCGGTATCCATGCTGTCAGTATGCACGAATATCTTTTTGCCGGATTCCCGCAGGCGAATCAGTTCCATGGCCAGCTGCTGAGTCTGAGCGAGTTTTAAATCGGGATCATCTATCAGCAGCACGAGAGCCTTGACGGACTTGTCGTTTCCAATCGTGCGGAGCAGGCGAAGCTGATCCCAGAAGATGTTCATCTGCAGGTCCGGCACTCCCAGGTCCACGCTCGGAGGCGTTTCCCGAATCTCTCCCTCTAGCCGCACCACGACGATACGGTCGGCCGGCGAGGTTGTTTGCTGAGATGCGACAGTCGCCGGTGCAGATGAAGCAGTATCT
>CAYMXC010000181.1:2834-6359 GCA_964394135.1 uncultured Phycisphaerae bacterium | reverse complement strand
AACCCAGATAATCCGGCAGACAATACCCGCAAAACTGCATCGCCCCATGCCGACGCCCGATACTCCGCGTCTGGCCGAACTCCTCAAACGTTTCGAAACACCGGCTGAAGATTTTGTGTGCGAGAAGAAACTTCTTCGTGAATTTGACTCCTACAACGTTTGGCAGGTAACGTTCCCTTCGCCATATAAATCCCCGCACGTCGAAAACAACACAGTCTGGTGTGAATATTTCCAGGTGAAAAAACCGGAACCAAGACCGGCGGTGATCATGCTGCACTTTTTGCAGAACGATTTTACCATCCCCCGCCTCGTGTGCCATACTTTCGCCGCCTCAGGAATCGATTCCCTGCTGGTCAAAATGGCCTACTATGGAGAACGCCGGCCCAAAAATTTCAACACAGGTATGGAATTGATGAGCGCCCCGGACGTTTTGATCAATGGCGTGTCCCAGTCGGTAATGGATATCCGGCGAAGTGCGGAATTCCTTGCGGCCCAACCGGGATTACCCCCAAAGCGAATCGGCATCTGCGGAATCAGCCTCGGCGCAATAATCGGTTCGATTACCCTCGGCGTGGACGGCGGATTTCCAAAAGCCGTGCTGATCCTCGGCGGCGGCAATCTGACTCGCATGATCCAGGCCCATAGCCGCGAAGTCAAAGACTTTAACGCCTACCTTCAGAAAAATAACATCAACGAAGATCACCTTCGAAAATTGCTCGAACCGATCGAACCACTGACCTACATCGACCGGACGGCCAAATGCAGAATACTCATGGTAAACGCCCGCGACGACGAAGTCGTTCCACCAGCCTGCACCGACGAACTTGCAGCGAAAATTCCGAATAAAACCGTCTGCTGGTATAAAGGCACACACACGGGAATCGCAGTCTACCTTATGGATATCCTGATGAAGGCGCGGGGATTATTTCTGGAAACCAATCCGTAACGGCCTTTAAATCCAAAGACCTTTGGCAGATCAAAAGCCCCCGGCCTTATCAGTAAATCATCGCCCCATTCGCCGTTGATATGCCTTTTCAGTTTGTACGGTGAAAGACGAAATATTACAATACAGGTGCCTTCTTGTAAAAGGATACCATGCGTTTTTCACTGACTACAAAATGGATCGGCCTGAAAATCCGACTGATCCTCGCCGTCTTGATCATGGCGATAGGATTTTACGCGGGCTTCGCACAGGAACGACTTACGCACGCCTTCTGGCCGGGTACATCGGCCTTGGGCGGCATCCTGTTTTTCCTTAGCCTTGGACTGCTGATCGGACTGATTATTCCGGGATTATGCCGAAGCTATTCCCCCCCGATCGTTCGGTTCGCACTCGCTGAACGTCAATGGCATCCCATTTCGATCGCACGAGTCGTCTTATGTGTCCAGGCAATTTTCATTTTAGTTTCCGTGTTCGCAGGCGCCGCCCTTATAAATATAATTTCTCAGGGTGTGTATCTCCTGCCACAACGGCTGATTCTCACCCCATGGACCCTGCAATTGATAACATTTCTTCTTTCGGGCTTCTGCGTTGGCTGGATTGGAACACTCCTCGGACTTACCATCGATCTTGCTTTTCGAATCTTCATCTATCTGGAATTTTCGGGCCAGGTTCAGTCCGATCAGCCTCAGTTTCGTAAGGTCCTCAGTGGAGTCGTCCGATGGATTGTCCTCGCACTCGGCATCGGCTGGTCTGCCGGATACTCCCTGACTTCGCATTTTCCGGATCGAATTGCGGGCCTGATTTTGATCCCCGTAATCTGCTGCCTCCTCGCCATTCTCGTAACATTAACCGAATCCGCAGCAGAACAAAATTATTCCAGCCGACTAAATAACCAATCCCCAACCCTGGATAAACTGACACCCGAAATTGCCAGCAAAACCATTCCCCTCGGAAGTTTCGTTGTCTTTACCCTCGGTTTTCTCTTCGCCTGGACCATCATCCACTGGTCGTTTATTGCGATGAACTGGTTCGACTCCAATGCCATTCAGGGTTTTGGCGAGATCAAACCGGCATTGATCCTTTTGGCAATACTCTCCGCTGCTGCGGGAATCGAACTTGGCTGTCGCTTCTCCATCAAACCGGTAGAAGGCTATCTCACTCTCGCTGACCATCAGGGACTGATTCTGTGCTTCTGGGGTCTGAGTCAAATATTTTCCGCCGCAATTATCAATTTCGTCATGACTGACCATCGCAGCCTGACTATTCCACCGGTAGTCATCTTTTCACTGGCTATTACTGCTCTCTTCGTATTATGGGGAATATGTCTGGGGCTCGTCCTGCCGATCCTGACGATCGGCCGTCCGGACCGCTTCGATGTCTGGATGGAACTGGCGGGAAAAATTGGACTGGGTACACTTTTGGTCGGTCCCGTATATCTCGCATGGGAATCCAGTTCTCTCGGCAATCTTCTAGCCATTGCGCTGGGTGCGCTCCTGGCAATCGCCGTGGGAGGCAGGCTGTTCATCTACGATAATCCCAATACTCAGGCCTCCAAACGATTTTCCACCACGGGCCGATACATCCATGCCTCCTGTATCTTGATGCTGTATCTGGGACTGATTTATATCATGATCGCAATCCCCCGTCTCAAAACCACCTGGCTTAAGCCCATAGCATCCTCTCAGACTTTTCTGTGCGAAGGCCGGGCCGGAATCGCCTGCCTGATAACCAACGCAGATCAGCAGATCCGATGGACCAATCGGATTACATTTCCCGAACGAACCGATCCGATATTCCGTACACAAATCCGACAGATCGTCGATCAAATACTTACACTTCGAACCCGTGAGCTTCATGCCAACGTCAAATCGAAACAAGAACTCAAACACCTGCTGTTCAACATGCCCTATCAGCCGAATATCACGGGACGACAGATCGATCTCGACCACGCGATTCGAAAGGCGGAATACAAACTGCTGGGAATGGATATTACAAATTCTTTTTCGCAAATCGAAGACATTTCAAGCCTCTTCGTCAGTCAGCGGCCATTTCATCTAATAATCGTCATGCTGCCAGAACCCTGGGAAAACTCAATTAATCTCCCTGATGCTACAACGCTGATCAAACGAATCTACGGCCTGTCGCTCGACACCGATGCCGTATGGTTCATTGCATTCGACTCCCGTCCTGCGCACTTCGTTCCTTTGGAAAGAAAACTCAAACAATATATCGGCAGCGATTTAAACCTGAAAACCGTTTTCCGACCCCCCTGGCAAATTATCAGCTCATCTCCGCTGATTCACAATCTGGAATCATCTGAAAAAACGCCAGCCGCTGCACTCAATCCATAATGCAGATAACTACACCCTTCGACATACAAAAAAACGGCCGGTTTCTAACCGGCCGTGCAAATGAACGCCATAAACGTTATTAAACGTAACCTTTCGGTTATTTCACTTCATATTCCGCGTCAATCACATCGTCGCCGCCTTTTTTCTTGCCGGGTTCGCCCTTCGGGACCTCCCCGCCGGGTGCCGCGCCAGCGGCTGTCCCAGCCTGCTGAGCACCAGCTACATTTTCAA
>CAYMXC010000181.1:0-2824 GCA_964394135.1 uncultured Phycisphaerae bacterium | reverse complement strand
TTTGCCGATTTCCTGAGATGCGGTCATCAGGTTTTCCATGGCACGTTTGATCGCGCCGGCGTCTTCGCCCTTCGAAACTTCACGCAGATTGTTCAATGCCGATTCAACATTCGCACGCTCCTGTGGCCCGACTTTATCGCCATATTCCTTGATTGTTTTTTCGGTAGTATAAATCAGGTGCTCTGCCTGGTTCCTTGCATCGACAACTTCGCGACGCTTCTTATCGTCCGCCTCGTATCGCTGCGCTTCTTCGGTCATCTTCTTGATCTCAGCCTCGCTAAGCCCGGAAGTCCCGCGAATCTCGATCTTCTGCTCTTTACTCGTAGCCATATCCTTCGCCGATACGTTGAGTATCCCGTTTGCGTCGATATCGAATGTAACTTCTATCTGAGGCATGCCACGAGGTGCAGGTGCAATACCGGCAAGTTTGAATCGTCCGAGGGTCCGGTTGTCCTGGGCAAATTGCCGTTCGCCCTGGAGAACGTGAATCTCGACCTCAGTCTGATTGTCGGCTGCAGTGGAGAAGACCTCCGTCTTGCTGGTCGGAATCGTCGTGTTTCGCGGAATCAGAACCGTCATCACCCCGCCAAGGGTTTCAACGCCCAAAGACAGCGGCGTCACGTCGAGCAGAACGATATCTTCTTTTTCCCCCGAAAGAATCGCACCCTGAATCGATGCACCGATCGCGACGACCTCGTCAGGATTCAGGCTCTTGTTCGGGTCCTTGCCGAAAATTTCCTTGGCAATCTGCTGCACCTTCGGTGATCGGGTCGACCCGCCAACCAGAAGCACTTCATCGATCTGATTCGGCTTGAGCTTGGCATCATCCAGCGCCCGGTAACACGGTGCTTTCAGGCGTTCGAAAATCGGATCCGCCAGCTGCTCGAACTTCGAACGCGTAATGGTCATCTGAAGGTGCTTGGGCCCTGTCTGATCCGCCGTAATAAATGGCAAATTGATCGATGCCTCAAGAACCTGCGACAGCTCGCATTTGGCCTTCTCCGCGGCCTCTTTCATCCGCTGCAACGCCATCGGATCCTTCCGCAGATCGATGCCTTCCTTCTTCTGAAACTCGTCGGCAATGTAGTCCATCAGGAGCTGATCGATATTATCACCGCCCAGATGGGTATCGCCATTCGTCGACAGAACCTCAAAAACATTATCGCCGATATCCAGAATTGAAATATCGAACGTACCGCCGCCGAAATCGAAAACGGCGACTTTTTCGTTTTTCTTCTTGTCGAATCCATACGCCAGCGCCGCCGCCGTAGGCTCGTTGATGATTCGTTCGACCTTCAAGCCCGCAATCTGACCGGCCTCCTTGGTCGCCTGACGCTGCGAATCGTTAAAATATGCCGGAACCGTAATCACAGCGCGTTCGACCTTCTCGCCGAGATAATCCTCCGCTGTACGCTTCAGATCGGCAAGAATCATCGCGGAAATCTCAGGCGGTGTGTATTGTTTGCCACGCGCCTCAACCTTCACCAGTTCGTCAGAACCGCCAACGACCTTGTAGGGAACCATCTTCTCTTCTTCACCTACTTCGCGATGACGCCGGCCCATAAACCGTTTGATCGAATATACGGTATTATGCGGGTTCGTAATCATCTGACGCTTGGCCAGTTCGCCTACCAGACGCTCACCCTTTTCCGTAAATCCGACAATCGACGCCGTCAGCTTGGAACCGTGCGCATTGGTCAGAACCTTAGGCTCCCCGTTTTCAACAATCGAGACCACCGAGTTGGTCGTACCCAAATCTATTCCAATAATCTTGTTTGAAACTTTTTCAGCCATTTTTTCAAATCCTCGCTTTCTTCGTTTGCTGTATCCATAGATGCAGTATCTATTTCAACTTGTAGATTGACTGCAAACAGCATACCAAACTCCACTATTTAATAATATCCCGCTACAACCTACAATTAAAGGACTTACATCAATATATTGCGCATATTCCCGTTGACCATAATGACAAAATGACATAATCAGGGGGCCTACATGTCAATTTCGACAAGGGCACAATGGCCGGCGCAAAATGGGGTTTCCGACTTCATTTCGCTCTGAACCTGCGGAGTTTCAAACACAATGAAATCCTATTTTCCTCAGCCAGCGGGCACATAGCTCCGGCCATATGCCAACCTCGGGCTCCTTTTCCGCCAGCCCAAGTCCATGCGGACCGTGAGAAAAAACGTGAAGATCAAAAGGCACTTTGTGCCTGCGCAGACTTTTGGCAAAAAGAACTGAATTTTCCACCGGCACTCCAACGTCGTCGCTGGTATGCCACAAAAACGTCGGAGGGGTCCGACTCGTAACACGATTTTCCAGGCTCAAATATTCCTGTAATGCAGGATCGGGCGTCTCACCGAGCAATGCTCGCATCGACCCATCGTGGCGATATTCGCCAAAAGTAATTACTGGATAACAGGCAATCAGTGCATCAGGCCGACAGGATTGACGGTCAATTTCATCGGCCCCATCTGCTTGACCATCGTCGAAAATCGTAGCGGCACAGGTTGCCAAATGTCCTCCCGCACTGAAGCCCAAAATACCAACCCGCTTCGCGTCAACATTCCATTCATCTGCCCTTGCCCGGACCAGCCTGATCGCCCTCTGGGCGTCGAACAGAGGAATCGGATGACGGTAAGGCGATATCCGGTAATCCAGCACAAAACCGGCAACCCCCAACCCCGCCAGCCACTGCGCCACCGGTCGACCTTCGTGATCCGCACGGTGAGAATATCCACCACCAGGGCAGACTATCACACCTGCGAATGGTCCCTTCCCTATCGGTAAATATGGAGTCAACATCGGCTGATCTTCAGAACCC
>CAYMXC010000180.1:0-6380 GCA_964394135.1 uncultured Phycisphaerae bacterium | reverse complement strand
GCATTGTTGTATCGTCCGACTCATATGTCGTACGGTGTCAGGATCAGGCTTCGGTTTTCGGCGGAATTTTTGGCCGCATAGGCCTGGGCGCGTGCGATGGCATCGGCAGCCAATTCGCTCTGGGTCATCCTTCCGGTGAGAGCTGCGGGGTTGAGCAGTGCGGATGCGCCTGCCAGGGCGCTGGCATCGGCGGCGCTTTGCATCTGTGTTTGCACGACGCGTACGTATCCCAGATCGACCGCCAGTGCGGCAAAGCCGATCATGGTGGAAGTCGTGATGACAGTCCAGGCGACCACGGCAGCACGTCTGGTCCAATTGGTTTTGATTATTTTTATCGTGGACATTTTTCCTCTCCTGTAAAAACGTATATGCGTTTATTCGACGAGTCGAACGGGTCGCTTTCCGCCGACTGTTCGGAATACCCTTTTCAAATCTTCTTCATATTGTGAAATATCGAAGGTCGGTACGTGATAATGAATTCCTTTGCCGAGCTGAGCCAATTCTTCCATCAATTGCTGGTCGGCTTCCGTACCTAGTGAGATGGTATAAATCTGGATTCCCTGGTTGACGGCGCTGTGTCCGGCGTTGATGGCCTGCAATTTTCCGGTTTTTTCATTGCTGGGCAGATTCGCTTTTCCGTCGGTCATGACGATCATGACCTTTTTAGCCGAGGAACGTGCCCGCTGGCTTTTGAGTTCCTGTCTGCAGCGTTCGATTCCATTGGCGATATTGGTGGACGAGCCTTTTTGCCCCGCCTGCTGCTGCCTTGTAGCCTGGATGATTTGCGTGTAATCCTTCGTGAGCTGTTCCTCGAGATCCGCGGTGTTACTGTAGCTGATCAGTGCCACCTGGTCATCGCTGTCCATAAGTATCAGATAATTGCACAATTCCTCGACGGCCTGCTTCATGGCGTATACTGGCTGGACGCGGCAGTCCTTTAGTGCAGGGGTTTCGGTCGAGAGTGAACGACAATCCATGAGATAATTGACGAAGGTTCGAAGGCCGTAACGATATTCATAATCCTCGCAGATGGCCTTATTATCCTTGCTGCTGCCGCTTCCGTTCACATATTTGATGTAGTCATTCCAGCTTCCTCCCGCGAAAGGATAGGGGACATTATTGAGTCCAAGAAGCTGTTTAATCTCGGTTACGGTTTTGCCCTTATAGTAAGGCATCTGGTTATCGGAATGGAATGTCGTCATTTTGCCGTAAGTGGGTGAGCCCAGATCCTGCCAGACCTGTTTTATATTGATTTCGGTGGTTTTTTCGTGTCTGAGCTGGCTGTCGTAGCTCATGGAATTGGACAGATCGATGGCGATTGCAATGTCGCGTGGGACCAGCATGGCTGTTGCGGAGGCGGAGACATTTGCTCCCGCGACTTTCATCAATTTTCCAAAGAACAGAGGCAACTGGCCGTTAGGCGAGTCGGCGGTCAATCGGATAGTGACCTTGAGCGCGTCATAAGGCTGTTCGTTTTCGCGAAACTCGGATTTGCCGGAATCGTCTATTACGGTATGACCGAGTACGACATCGGAATCTGCCAGTTGTGGCGTGATGCCAAAGACTTTATTTTTCGCGGCGTACTCCCTGGCCAGTTCCAAAATGGCATCAAACACATCGCTGGAACCGTTCAATTGTCTGGCGGCGGCCATGGCGGCAGCGTCGGCGGCTACTTGCAGTTGTGTCTTTGCGCAGTAGATATATCCGACGTCAACGGCCATAGCGGCGGCGCCAAGCATGACGGTACTGGTAACAACCGTCCAGACCAGTGCAGCCGACCGTCGAAACGATTTTTTTTGATTTTTCAGATGTAATTTATTCTTCATAAAGACAACATTTCTTCGGATCATAGACAAACGCTCCTTTCAATCGCACGCAGCGCGTTTTCCCTCCTCCGAAGATCCCCTAGCCTAACAACCCCTTTTTCTATTTTAAATAAAGTGGTATGCACATGACCCGGTGTGCATACCGCCTGCGTTATGTTGAAATTCTTTTACTGGAATTTCTTTACTTCACGTTGCCCGCCGATTTCTGTATGCCCCATGGCCCGCAGAGGGGAGCTGGGGGATTGAACTCCGGCTGGACGGGCTGGCCCGGGCAAACAGGCATTTTGGGTTTGGGGTTTTCCAGCAAACCCAGGCCGTATAACTGCCAGTCGTTGGCGGCTTCGATGTCCTTTCCGGTCACATAATCGACTTCGTTCGGATTCAGCGGCGAGGCAAGGTCCGGTGTGATCAAAATCATCAACTCGGTCTCCGCCCGTTCATACTGCACCGAACGAAACAGAGCACCGAGAATGGGGATATTACCTACACCCGGTACCTGTTTGGCTATGCCGCGGATATTATCGCTGAGAAGTCCTGCAATGGCGAAGGTCTGACCCGATCCGACTTCGACAACGGTGGTGGCCTGACGTTTATTGATACCAGGGACGGTATATCCGGCAATCTGGACGGCGTTGGTGTAGTCCGGCTCGGAAACCTCGCTGGTGACGGTCATGCGGATCATCTGTCCTGCCTGAACGACCGGCTGGAATTTCAATCTCACGCCGAATTCGCGGAAAGTGATGGCGATGCCGTTTTCGCTGGGCGTCGGGATCGGCAGTTCACCGCCGGCGAGGAAATCGGCCTTCTGACCGGAGATTGCCACGAGATTCGGTTCGGCCAGAACCTTGACAAGGCTGTTTTCCTGCATGGCCTGGAGGAACAGTTCCATCTGGGCTCGCGGCAGACCGAAGTACAGTGTGCTGTTGGGATTGACGATCATGTCGCCGTTGGTGATCTGGAATTGCCCGCGTGCGGCGATGGGGACGGGCGTTGTTTCAACCAGTCCGATGCTGGTCGGATTTATCGAGTTGAGGTTGCTTCCACCGAACGCTTTGGAGCCGAAGAAGGTTCCATTGAGTCCGAGACTTCTGACTGCTTCGCGGGAGACCTCGGCGATAGTGGCGCGGAGTAGAACCTGCTGGCTTCCGGCGACGGTCATCTGATTCTGTACCTTTGCGGAAAAGACCTTGGCCAGTTCGATGATGCGGTCGGCGGTTGGGGCGTCGGGGACGTTGCCTGAGAGGACGACGGTGTCCAGCAGGGTTGAAACGCTGACATCGGACCGCGGGGCGGCTTCAAGAATAGTGGCAGCCAATCGCTTCATGTCCACGTCCACGCGAACATCGTAAAGGGTTTGTTTGCCCTGATCGTCCCAGACGAGTAATTGAGTAAAGCCGAACGTTTTGCCGACTACCATCAGGGACTTGGGCGACAGGACGGTAACGGTGGCCACCTGGTCGTTGGCGATCGCCGCCCGTTTGATGGGGGTGTTGAAATCCAATGCCAGGGTTTGATTGACAGAGACCGTCAACTGCTCCGCCTGCGATCGCACCTGATTGGCCTGATCGACCGGATTCGGGGCAAGGCCCGTGGAAAAGAAACTACAGATTACTATCAGCAGAAAACTGCCGGCGGACAGGCATCGGTGATTCTGCACGGAATTCGGACTCGCACTTCTCATACAATACTCTCCATAGTATACGGCCAGTGATATTCAATTTTCAGCGATGCCGTCTCAGGAAGCATCAGGCCACAAAAGGCCCTTATCAACGAAGACACAACATGATAGATGATTATTCTCGGACTTCCGCCAGCTCTGCGGCGGGTTTCTCGTATTTCGCTTGATCCGGATTAAGTTGTTTTTGCGGATCCACGCGTTGATCGGAATCGGCCGAGGCGAAATATACTTTTTCGGATTTGGTTCCGGTCAGGACTTCGACCTGGTAGGGTTCGTCTGGTTTTACTACTTTCGTTTCGGTCCTGGCGGATTTTTTCGCCGAGCTCAGCAGAGACAGAAAATTGTTGAACATACCGGAACTGGGCGAGTTACACGCATCCGCTCCATGAAGCAGGAGCTGGGAGAGCGTGACGCTTTTGCTTTGAATCGGAGAGTCGTCAGTGGCTGATCTCAGCGCCAGGCGGATTGAACCGGAAGACGCCGCCAGCTGGAGGACTTCCGACTGATCGGTTTTTACCAGCAGTGTGACGGAACGCGTGACTTTGATTTTGGAAGAGGCGGATTCCATTTCCTCGGAACGGAAGGCCTGACCAACGGCTCGGACTTCGATATTCTGGAGGACCAGTTTTGATACCGCTTCCGAATTTCCACTTTCACCCTTTACATGGAAGGTGGCCAGGACGTCCACTCTCGCGCCCGGTCGGAGCAGACCGGCGACACTGGTGTATTCATCCACCTGTACGCTGACGGCACGATATCCTGGCGGGATGATGCTTTCGAGGCCGTCACCGGGGCCGATCATCGTTTTCAATAGCGGCATCTTGGCTACGACGGAAACCTTCAAGGTCTGTTTGAGGGCGTCCTTGATGTCTTTGATTGCATCGTCCGGGACCAGTTTTACCGGTATGGCGACCATTGTCAGATCGTTTTCGGTCAATTTTGTGCCGAGGGGCAGGTTGCTTTTCGCGACTACGACCTTCTGGACCGGTGCGGTGTTCGTGTTCTGATTTTTCATTTTATTGAGGTAATCGTAACCGATCTTCAGGGCGACGATTCCTACCACCAAGCCAATAGCAAGTGGAATCAAGGCTTGTTTATTCATGTGCTGATCCTTTTATCAAAACCTTCATTTATCCTTATATTTCCGACCGTTACGAAACGATCTGGATATGATGATCGGCAAAATCGAAGGGGTTATTGAGAACCTTCTTTTCGCATGCAGGCTTTTCCGGTCAGGTTGAAATTTGTCGGTCCGAAATAACCGCCGAGGAGTGACACAGAGCTGTAGGGGACCGAGACGGTCACGATTTCCGTGGGGTCCAGACTGGTGGCATGCTGGATATTGACCTGATAGCTATTGAGCTTTACCAGGTTCATATATTGACTGATGCGGGTGTTGATATCGGAATCGGTTGAACCTTCGAGGACGGCTACGCGGCAGCCCTCGCGCGCGGCATTGGTGATGGACTGATAAATCATGAAAGTCCATCCAAATTCGATGATGCCGAAGAGAATGGTCAGTAAAAGAGGCAGAACGACGGCCATTTCCACCACGGCCGCCGCTCGGCGTTTATTTTTTCGATTCGATTGTCGAATGAGGCACGTTTTCATGAATAACAACCTCCGTTACCACACGGAAAAGAATTTCATAGCCATTACAATCAACGCACCGCCGGTCAGGGGCACACCGTAAGGAATTAACTGGGCATTGGTGCCGAGAGATTTGACTGAGCCAAGGTCCGAGAACGCTAGTTTAATATTCGAGCACTTGACCGCGGCCATCTGGAAGTTCTGCAACGCGCCGGCCCAGCGATGTTTGGACGCGATCATAATGACGGAAGCAATACCGCCGATAATCGCGCCGATCGCAAAGGTGTAAAGGACCATCTGCGGCCCCATCCAGGCGCCCATGCCGGCCAGCAACTTGACGTCGCCGGCGCCCATCATATACATGGCCCAGGGGATAATCAGCAGAGCCAGACCCAGGCCCAGACCTTCCAAACCGGTCAGCAAGCCCTGTCCGCCGAAAAATAGGAGTTGGGCGATCAAACCGCTGGCGGCGATGATGGCGTTGAGATAATTCGGCACACGCCGTTCCTTATAATCGATCCAGGAAGCCCAGAGTACAAGGGGCGTCAGGCCGATCACAACCACCGTCCAGTAATAATTCGCGTCAAACATTTTTGATACCTCCCAGCAGCAGGGACATCGGGCGTTGTGCCCGGTAATCAGTATGAAACAATTTTACTTTTACTTTAACGACAGCCCCGCAAGGTTTTGAGGCCTGGCGGGGCAAAAGTTCACACGGTATGACTTTCAGGCAAGAAAGTCATTGCGGTTACCTTATTCCGGTAACTGGCTCGTTACGCTCGTGAAGATGCCGCTTACGCGGTTTCCAAGGGCACCAATCGCGCCGATGGCAACGATGATGACCAGGGCGAGCATGACGGCGTATTCCGTCGCGGTCGGACCATCTTCAGCAACCATAAAACCATGGATTCGTTCTTTCAGTGCCTTCATTGAAAAGCTCCTTTCCTAAAACCTCGCTGACCGTTTTTACTTTTTAAAATCACGGTCCAGCAAAACACTTCTTTCCACTCCTGTCAGCTCCGGCCAGGAACCACTCCGGTCGGAACCTCAGCGGCAACACACCGCTGAAAAAGAATGAATATTCAGTCTTTCTGTGAAGCGGATCGTCCGAATCGCAGCGCTGCGATCTTCCGCCGATTATCGGTCAAAATACACAGGGGCAAGTTTTGGCAAAGGTTTTACCCGCGTATCTTACCCGGATGACCGTTGGTCAATCCTCACGTTCGATGGACATCAACTTCACAGACAACACATCGGAATTCGTTGGGGGGGGCTTGAGTTGGAAA
>CAYMXC010000179.1:0-6405 GCA_964394135.1 uncultured Phycisphaerae bacterium | reverse complement strand
AGGGGGGTGCGGGCAAAGAAAATGAAGAAACCGAAAAAGCCATTGGATGCAGTGGCGGCGGCGGTGATTCTGGAGAGTTATTTTCAAGGGTGCAAGGGTGGGGAAGAAGAGAAGAAGTAAGACTCGCCGTAAAGCCTTTTTTCAATCGTAATATTCTGACCACCAATCCAGAGGCAAGCTAATCATTTTTTTCCGGCAGGAGGATCATGTGCATCTGAGCGGGTCCGTGGACGCCGACGACGAGTTTCATTTCGATATCGGAGGTTTTGCTGGGTCCGCTGATGATTGTCAGGCCGGCGGGAAAATTTTCTTTTTCATTTGCTGTGAGTCGGTCAGCCAGGTCCATGAGGTCTGGCAGTATCTGTTCGGGTCGGATCAGGGCGATATGTGTTTCGACAACCAGGGATGCCAGCCGCGGGCGATGGGGGTGATTGGTGATTACGGCGGAGCCGGTTTCAGCGATGGCAAAATCGACGGCTGTGATGGCGGAGTGGGCGGAAAACAGCTGAGTATCGTCGGCCCGGTCCAGCGAGATCGGAGTATAATGATCACCGAGTTTTTCAGAGAGTTGAGGGGCGAGGGCAAGGGTCGGGTCGATAAGAATACTGCTGCCTGTCGGGATAATTTGACGAATAGTTTCGACGAGCTGATCGATGGTAGCCGGCTGATGTGTGACGGAGCCGGACATCACGCAGCGAGAGCAGAAGAGATTCCATGCGTCGGCGGAGGTCATTTGCGAGCTGAAGAATCTGGCGGAAGCGAGGTCCGGTTTTTGGGATAGCTCTCGGCTGATGGGGCCGGTTGCCAGGGCGTTTTTGATTTTCTGAAAAAATGGTTCGCTCATTTTTGATCTTTCAGGGAATTCAAAAAAGTTTTTTTCGCTGGCGAAGGCATATCCTTGACGCGAGTCCAGCCGCCGGAAGGTCCGGGCAGCCATTTGATCCAGCCGTTTTTGGAAATGGGTTTAACGAGCCAGGGCATGAATCGCTGAGCGAGGTGGAACAGAGTTGGATGGGTGATGCCGAAGGCCCAGGCCTTCATAGCCAAAGATTCGAAGGGCCAAGTTGTTTTTCCGGCGCGGATCAGATCATTTCGCAGATCGGTGATGATATCGTGCGTGGGTATTTTGGCTGGGCAGACCTTGTTGCACAATCCGCAAAGTGTGCAGCCCTGGGCCAGATCGGGATAGCGATCAAGTCCGAAGAGGAGCGACAATATCACGACGCCCATTGGGCCGCTGTAAGGTCCGCCGTAGGCATGGCCACCGACTTTTCGAAAGACCGGGCAGGCGTTGAGACATGCGCCGCAACGTATACATCGCAGGGCCTGCCAATATTTGCTTTGGAGGATTTTGGATCGTCCGTTGTCGAGGATGACGAGGTGCATTTCTTTCGGCCCATCGACGCCGGCAGGCTTTCGGGTCATGGTGGTGTACTGAGTAATACGCTGGCCCGTGGCGAAACGGGTAAGGACTTTGATCATGACGGCGGCGGAAGCCAGGTCGGGCACGATCCGCTCCATACCCATCAGCGCGACGTAGATTTTAGGTCGCGTTGTGACATATCGGCCGTTACCTTCGTTAGTACAGATGGAAATCAGGCCCGGATCTGCGACGGCGAAATTGACGCCGCTGATGCCCATTTCGGCACAGCGAAATTCCTCCCGCAGGATTTTTCGTGCGAATTTTGTCATTACGGCAGGGTCGGTTGGTCCGTCGTAATTGAATTTTTTGTGGAAGAGGTCGGCGATTTCTTCCTTGTTCAGATGGATGGCAGGGCAGATGAGATGGCTTGGTTTCTGATGGGCGGCCTGGATGATGTACTCGCCGAGATCGGTTTCAATTACATTTATTTTTCGGGCTTCCAGAAAATCGTTGAGTTCGATTTCCTCGGAGACCATGGATTTGCTTTTGACGATTCGGGAGACGTTGTTTTTTTTCGCAATGTCGGCGATGATTCCGCAGGCCTGGTCGGCCTGATCGGCAAAATGAACGTATACGCCGGCAGTGGTGAGGTTGTCAACAAGTTGTTCGAGATAGCGATCGAGATTTTTCAGGACGTCGTTTCGAATGTTTTCGACGAGGCTTCGGATTTGTTCCTGGTCGGGGTATTCGGTGCAGATTTTCATCTGATCCTGATATCGCCGGAGGGTGGCGGAGGAGATTTTTTCGATCAGGCCTGGTGATTGCAGTGCCTGCCGTGTGCGATCAAAAAATGTGTTTGTTCGATCAGTTTTCATCGCTTACTCCCAGCGCTTTTGCCAGCAATTGGGCCAGATGCATAGCCCGGATGGGCCGGCCGATGCGGTTGGCGTAACCGGTGATGTTCATGGCACAGCCGGCGTCGGAGAATATGAGCCAATTGGCGCCGGTGTCGAGGATCGACTGGACTTTGCTATCGACGAGCGTCTCGCTGAGGTGAGGAAATTTGACAGAGAAGGTTCCGCCGAAGCCGCAGCATTGCTCGAGACGATCCAGTGGTCGGTAATCGATTCCGCCGATTTGGCGGATCAGGTGAATTGGTTCGTCCTGGACGTCGATGGGGCGAAGATGACAACTGTAGTGATAGGTAACGGAGTCTTCGAACTTGGCGGAAAGGGCCGTCAGATCGATTTTGCTGATTTTTACGAGATACTCGGAAAATTCATATGTTCGGCGAGCAATGGCCTGGGCGCGAGGGAGCCAGGCAGGGTCTTCTTCGAAGAGATGAGGGTAGTGTTGACGGATCATTGCGGCACAGGAACCGGAGGGACAGACGATCGGGCCTTCGGTTTGCTCGAAGACGGCAATAAATTTTTTTGCGGCGGATCGAGCAGGATCGAAATGTCCGGCGTTGAACATTGGCTGGCCGCAACATGTCTGAGCAGTAGGGCAGCTCCAGGTCCAGCCGAGGCGCTGAAATACGCGAACCATCGCCCGGGCGGCCTGGGGATAGAACGTATCGGCCAAACAAGTGACAAAGACATTTACTTGCACGCAGGAAAATCCCTTTTTACAAAACACAAAAGACTTACATTTTATAGCCCCAGAAACACAGCCCCAGAATGATTCCCGCCATGGTTGTGATGGTTCCGACCCAGAAGCCAGCCCAGGAAATGGCCCGGCGTCGTCCATCCATATAGGCGGCGCCTTCGAGGCAGCCCAGGAAACCCAGAAAGCCGCACAGGACGGAAATCAGGAGTGTGAGCTGGATCATCATTTGTTTGGTCGGATTGACGATGACGATGATGTTCTGCTGGGAATTCCATCGGGGCAGGATGATGACCATGCCGGCCAGGACACCGATCACGGCAAGGATGACACCAATGAGTCCAAGTTTAGAGAATAATTCCGCACGTTTTTCCTTCTTGGCCATGAGCCAATCTCCAAAAAAGCAAGTTGTTTCATCGGTTGATTTATCTGATCTGATACGAATCGTCGTCAACCATAATCTGAGCTTACCATTTTTGGTCCGGAATGAAAAGGGGTTCATTAATCTTATTGTCAAGGAAAGGGCATGAATTTATAATTCGGAGAAACTTCAGTATAAGGAAACCGAAAAATGAAAAAAGCATTTCTGGCAGCAACAATTCTGGCTGGTTGTATGTTCGATGGTGGATGTTCGCTGTGGCGTGATCAAAAGGCGACAAGCACAATTCCCGGTGTAGCGGCGTGTCGTTCGGCAACGATGGTGGCGAAATATACAGCGAGTCCGATCAAGATTGACGGCAAGCTGGACGACGCGGCCTGGAAAACCGCCCGAGTCTACAAGACGTCACTTTCGCAGGATCTTGCCGAGGCGGGAAAGCAACTTCGGGAAGGCGGCGAGGTTCGCTTAGCATGGGACGATCAATATTTCTATGTGGGGGTGAAGTTCACTGATAGCGATATCGTCGCGGAAGGTCTGGAAGATCAGATGCATCATTATCAGTTAGGCGACGTTTGCGAACTGTTCCTCAAGCCGAACGATCAGACATGGTACTGGGAGATGTATGGCACACCGCTGAGCAAGAAAACGACGTTCTGGTTTCCTGGTCGGGGCCGACTTGGTTTGAAGAGCGGTTACGACGGGAAATCCGGCTTGACAGTGGCGGCGGAGGTTTGCGGAACATTGAACAATTGGCAGGACCGGGATCAATATTGGACGGTAGAGCTGGCTGTTCCGATCAAGGATTTGACGGCCCGGGGTGAGAAGTTCGGCCCTGGGTCCGACTGGCGGATTCTCGTGGCCCGGTATAATTATTCGAGATATTTATCTACGGAAGGTCCGGAACTTTCCATGACGCCGCGTCTTTCTAGATCCAGTTATCATCTGCTGGAAGACTATGCCAAGCTTTGCCTGGAGAAATAGGCAACGATCTACGCGTGCGTTTTTTCATGCGATTGTTTGATTTTTTTATTCCTTTTGATCGATCACTTCGGCGGCGACGCGGAGGGTATTGTCCGCGGGCAGGTCGCCTGGAATTTGATGGTTGATCACTCGGCCATCATCTAGAGCATTTCGCTGCTGGCTGGCGAGTGTTTTGAACAGTCTGCGCAGGTCGCGGATACCGCCCCAGGTGAACCAAATTGTTGTAACGCACCCGACGATCAGGGCAGCGGCAATATTTTGAATGAAGAACCAGTGTGCCCACCAGCCCTTAGGCCAGGCATTCCACCAAGTAAGTCCGATATAAGGCAGTCCGTTCCAGATGGTAATTACGACCCAGCAGGAGAACCAGAACATACTCCAGATAAATACGGAGTAGGTAATAATCCTGTCGCCGCGTGTCATCTGTTCATCGATGCCGAGAAAGGATTTCCAGGTGCGTGGCGGCATGATTTTCAATTTTTCATCCGATGCAACATTTACGGCATAACGACCGCGATGGAGCAATCTGTCCATATTGAAATTTTCCTTACTGGTCAGCAGGGAGAACGTGACATATAAAAGAATTGCGGCGATCATTGCAATGAACCACATCCACTGGCCGCTGATAGGGAATTTGTCGGCGTTTTCTGCCAGGATTTTGCTTTGCGGGAACCATGACATCAGCAGGGGGTGGATATTTGGCCAATAGAGTTCACAGACAAATCCCGCAATGGCCAGGAGTGCTCCGATGAACATCGCCCCATAGGCCCCTGCGCTGGTCCCTTTTTTCCAGTACAATCCGCCGATGATCAGGGCGCCGGCCCCTCCAAGCCAAATGGTTCCAGTAAGGGCAAAGAACATCAGAATGTAGTCAGTGGGCTTATACAGGACACTGAAGATAAAAGCATAGATACTTACACCAACGATCGACAGCCGAAGCGCCAGGAGCTGTTTGTCTGGTGAGAACGGTTTTTTTCGGAAGGGCAGAATAACGTCCTGGACGACGATCGAGCCCCATGAGTGGAGATAGGAAACGTCGGTGGTTACCAGCAGGAACAGCATGATTGCGGCAAAGACGCCCGTGACTCCCGGTGGCAGGATATAGGCCAGGGCGATCGGAACCCGCATCTGATCCTGGACGGCATTGATCTGTACTTTTGACCACGTTGTTTCGGCGGCTCCGACTTTCGCTACATCATTTTTGATAATTTCCGCCAAACCGGCGTAATTGGGGTGATTGAGACAGGTATAGGCACAAATAGCAAGCAGGATAAACATCATGGTAGAAAATCCGGTGCGCCAAACGCCGAGTATCCGGCCCATTTTAGCCTCATGGGGACTTGCGGCACAGCAGTTGAAGCCCTGGGTGCCCTGCCAGGCCATTTGACTATAGACCCCACCGACGAGTGCGATCAAGAAGTACCATATACTGAATCCGGAGGCGGGGAAGTTTCCGACATCAAAGGGGTTGAGCAACGATTTTCCCACGGGGCGATCAAGCATGGCATAAGAAATATCCTGCCAGGGAAACGTATACAGGAGAACCAGCGCGACTATGGTATACATCAGATAGCCGAAGAGACCTTGAACGCAATCGGTAACCATGATCGTAAGCTGCCCGCCGGCAAGGACCAGAATGAGCGCCAGGGTCAGAAAGATAGCCATGACGATTGCAAAGGTCGGAATTGTCATTCCCGCCAGATGCACCGTTTCGGGCAGGCCGCAGAAATATACGAAAAACCGTCCGCCAACGGCGGGAAATACGCCGTAATTAATGATGCCTGACAGTGCGACCAGGAAGCCGGCACATATCCGGACACCTTTACTGTATCGCATTTCAAAGAACTGGGCGAGGGTCAAGGCCCTGGTTTCGCGATATCGATAAATGACAAATCCTGTAAGGGTAATGATCAGACCGATGGGGGTAGCCAGGGTTCCCCACCAACTGATGGCGAAACCGGAGTTGTAATAGAGCTGGAACATCGCCACAACGGAGATCAACCCCAAACCCGCCATCATTTCCGAAGTGGCAACGAGATATCGTCCCGCGGCACGACCGGCAGCCATGAAATCGGCC
>CAYMXC010000178.1:0-6424 GCA_964394135.1 uncultured Phycisphaerae bacterium | reverse complement strand
GAGAGTTCCAGTCAAAAGTAAAAGGAGCTCTTATCTATCCGGCAGTTATTATGGTAGGTATGTTTGTTGTAATGTTTATTATGATTACATTTGTTCTCCCCAAACTTCTTTCTCTTTATAAAGACTTTAATGTTGAATTACCTTTTACCACTCTTATTCTTATGGCGGTATCAAATTTTTGCGTTCAGTTTTGGCCTCTTATTATTCTAAGTATTTTTCTTTTTGTTTTTTTTATAAGGAGTCTGCTATGAAGAAAACATTGTTGGTTCTGGCTCTGGCCGCGATGTGCGGAGGCTGTGATTGCTGGTCGACTTTACATCAGATCGCAATCCATGGTTTAAATATTCTTGCCGGACTCGGCGGCGCAAACCAGCTCGGCCTGATCTAAGTTCATGTGCAGTGAAAACTGCATGCAAAAGTTCAATATCGACACCGAAAGGTGTTTAACGAACTTGCCTAATTAGAACGACGGATCTTAAACAAAGCTGCATCGACGATTCTTTGGAATCGAAGGTGCGGCTTTTTTTCATTTTTCGCAAGGGCTATTCACCCGCTCCAAGCCACCAGAATACAAGAGTCGCCGAATTAAATAAAACGTGAAGTAAAACCGGCATAACCAGCGTGCGATAGTAATAATAACTCCACCCCAGAATTATTCCCAGAACGCCAAGCGCCGGCATCTGCGAATACAGTGGAGCGTGCACCAGCATAAATCCGAACGAAGTCAATAAAATCGCCGGCATCACCCGGCCTGTTTCCTTATACAGATAATTCTGTAAGATCCCTCGAAAAAAAAGTTCCTCTGCAATGGGTGATATCACCGCCGCCAGCAAAAGCGTAATCGCTTTGACGAATCCCGGAACCTGAACACTGTTGAGAAGTTGAATCACCTGATGACTCGGTGAACTCTGAATATGCAAGACCTTATCGAAAAACCACACGCCAAGCCACAAAATCAATTCATTGACCAGCGGAAAAATCGCCAGATAAATCACTCCAGCCGTCAAAATCGATCGCCCGACGGTTTGCCCCTTTCTCAAAAATGTCCGACCGATTTTCCGGAAGTAGAAAAAAAACAGCAGGCTTCCCACCAGAATTTTCCCAGCTGTATCCGCGACCACCTGGCGCGACAGCAGATTGGCCTCGGTGTTTCCCGTTACATGAAAACCCAGAACCGACAATACCTGATCCACCAGTTGACCGATGACAAAAAAAGCGAAGACCGCCAGCAGAATCGTATCACCGCTGAATCGTATCGCATCGGCCTCAGGACGAGGCTCTATCCACAGACTTCGCTGGCCGGTCAGATAATCCCACACCACCTTCGCCCAAACGACCAGCCCGGCCAAAATCAGCACCACTTCCAGTTTATATGGATCGATCCATGCCATAGGCACCCCGCTTTTCCTTCGCCTCAAGCTGATAAGAAATGCCTTAGACCTCGTCCTTGATCGCTGCCAATTTCATTATCGTTACTCCAACTACGTTGCGTTATTTTACTGCTTCTATTGACGCGATATTCTAGCACATTTGCCAATGATCAGCTATTCCATTTCCATCTTGCCATTCATAGGACGGATTAGGAGTTCCTCATTTTTATCTTTTTCCTGTCGTTCCCGCTCAGGCGGAAATCCATCTTCTCTTCGAACTTCGAACCCCGGACTGTGAATTTTTTATTGCCTCCGAAGCCCAAAATCCTTACAATAATGTATTCGAAGCCAAGTTTGCCCTGGTTGACAGGTTAAAGAATACAGGATCGGCACTGCTTACATGCGTCGTGCCCCTAAAATGCGACGGGCCCAAAAATGAGCTGCTGCGAAAGCTGCTTTTCCCGTCCATTCTCACCACCAGAACCGGACAACCCCAATAGGCTCGCCCTGATAGCGGCGTGCACCGTTGGGAAAATTCACAGTGATATCTAAGGCTCAATGACTTTTACGAGCCTTTATGAACTTTAATGAAATTCAGGCGATCCTTGCAAAAAGGCACAGGCCTGCGCAGGACCCTTAAACCTGAATCGCCTGCAGTGTTTGAAAATATTGTTTTTTGCTTTTGGAGGTAGATATGAAAAAGATGAACAAAATGAAAAAGTTGGTGCTTGCAGCCTTGGTGTTGTTCTTCTCCATGAATCTATTTGCAGGCTGCGAAGTGACGACACAGCTCGATCCGAACCTGGCCATCACGCTGACAAACAAAGACGCGTCCTGGCTCGTCGGTTGGCTCGATCATGCCCTCAATGGCCATGATGACGATGATTAACATCACCTTGTAGAGAAGAGGGTGCGCCACAGCGTGCCCTCTTCTTTACAAACATTAACCTGTGAATTGCAAACCATCACCTCTTCGGTAGGGTGTAACGCCCCATCTTTCTCGATATAAAATCCGCTGATGAAGCAAATCGGATCCGGTTTGCCCGTACATCTGCCGTTTGATCAGCTTCAACCTGTTAATCTGGTTTTCCACCTGTCCGTTGCTCCATTCCATCCTTAGCGCCGCTCGAACTGCAGGGTCGCCATGAAGTCCCTGAGCAAATCCCTTCAATCCAAATGCCATTTGGGATTTTTAACGTTGCTTTTTGAAATGTTGGACTTCCGAAAGCAACATACTCATTTCGACAGAAAAGATTAGCAAAAATGATTATGATAAGTCAATAAAGTTTGTCAATGAACGGCTTTACACGATTTATTTTAATTTGTATATTACAAATGGAGATTTACCGGGAAATCATTAGGGGAGTCGTGCATGCGGAAAAATAGGTTTCTTGGTGTTTCAGGTCTTTTGGCTTCTTTGATTGTATTATTCGCTTTTATTCCCGCACAAGCTGCGATGCCGGAGGGATTTTCCGTTCTTGGGAATCTTTCCGGAGTGGTTCCCCCTGCACCTATAACGCCGGGGACTCAAACTTCTTCCTGGGTGCCTTCCTCTGCGTATACCGCACGTGGTTTTGCTGTTTATGCGGCTGACACGTTGACGAACCTGACTCCCGAATGGGCATGGACGGAATCGTCGCCGGTGAGCCGGGTTGCCACGTTTGCCTGCCCCGGACAATACAGGTCCAGCGCACTGGCCTTACGAACGCTGCGTGCAGTATCCCAGCTTCAATCGAGCTGCAGCGATCTTCGTTCAGTCGAAGGCAATATCCTTTCAGTAGACAATATCGATGTCCGGGTCGTGCAGTATCTGCGGGACACATATAACGGGAAAGTATTTCCCGGAAAAGGGAAATGGCTTGAAAAACCGTTTCCGATGGACCTTCAGGCCAACTGGACGCAGGAGGGAATTGACAACGCTGTGCAGGACGGCGCGCAAGTCCGAAGTTACAACATGGACTGTTTGCGAGCGAGTTGGGGATATTATCAGAAACGAATCGGGTCTACGGGCAACCATCAGCGGGCTGACCAGTGGGGACAGCGGGCGGGCCACGATACAGACGATGTGTATATGTACGCCGGATTACGCCTCAGGGCATGATCAGTTCTGTGGATCTTGAGCGCAGCCGCGAAGGTCTAGACGACCTGGCTTACTTCCAGACACTGGAATCCCTGGCGGCGCAGCTGGATCAAATGGGATTAACCCAAAGCGCCTCAAATGCCCGGCAAGTGCTTTCCGAGCTTTGTACGCCGGTTCCATTGGATCGTTAAGCCTTTTACACTTGGCAGGCGAGCAAGTCGGGCGCCCAACTGGATCAATATCGATGGCAGGTGGTTTGTGCTATCCAGAAGGCTCGTGCCGAATTGGGTTAGTCATTGCAGCCTACGACTCTTTATGCAAATCTATGCGACGATCTGACGGAATGGCGGGATAACAGCTCCGGTGTCATAAGCATACAAAACAGCGGTCCATCCGGTACATCTATTCGATTTCAGGCGTCGACCGCCAGCAGTACGATCACTCTTTCCCCAAATGCGGCCGCCGGTGTGCAAGTTCAGGCCGGCGATAAACTGATCTTTGATGCCAAAGGTTATGCCCAGGATTTTTCATTAAACTATACGAATAACGGAACCTGGTATCTCTTGACGGGAACGTCCCAGAACCCCTGGCTTACTCTGGGTACGGACTGGCAGCATATTGAACTGACCTTCCCGGTTAGCGGTGTGGCTGATTATTTCAACTTCAACGTCTACGCTCCGGGCCAGGAAGTCAGTCTTGACAATCTGACGATTGGCACTCCTGTCAGCTCCAATCTAACACCGGCTGCCATGCCTGTTTTTTCGCCGGAAAATCCATCGATTTTCGGTCCAACACAAGTCACGATTATCTGTTCGACTCCGAATGCTGCGATTCATTATACGACCGACGGCAGTGAACCGACGGCGACCAGCGCGACATATACCGGTTCGGTAACGGTGGATAACGATGTGACCTTGAAGGCGATGGCACTGGCGTCAGGATATTCAGCCAGTCCGGTCAAGAGTGTTACTTACACAGTGGTGCCGCCTATTCCAGGCGACGCCAGCAAAGACGGCAAGGTCAATGTGGTGGATCTCGGCATCCTGGCGACGAACTATGGAATTGGCGGTGTGGCGAACTGGGCGATGGGTGACTTCAATAACGATGGGAATGTCACCGTGGTTGACCTGGGCATCCTTGCAACCCATTACGGTGAAGGCGGAGCCTCCGAAAATAATTTCGCCGCCGATACCAAGGCCCTTGGCCTGGATGTACCGGAGTCGCAGACTAAGGATGATTCTGAAGTTTCGACCGGAATTCCCTGCCCCGCCGCGGGCTTACCGCTGATCGCGGGACTGCTCCTGGCTGTTCTGGGTCTGTCGGCACATAAACTCGAAAATTAGGAAGTACTGAATATATATTTTTACAGCGGCTCGCTTCACTGCGGTCCGCTGTGTTTTTTTTACCGGCCGAATCGATATTACCGCAACGGGTGGGACTGTGAAATAGATGCTTGACCTTAAAAGGCAAACCGCTTTTAATGAAGCAGGTTGCACTGAGGGAATCTGTTTGTGCGATTTATTCTGACGGATATGATGATTGCGTTGATTTGCCGATAGAATCAATGCGATGGAAAGAAAAAACATGATCACTGTGATGCATCTGGTATCGACGTTTCAAACCAAGACCGACACCAAATGGCTGGTGAGGCTGCTGGGGAAAGTCAATCGTCAGGAATTCAACCTGGTCGTTGGGGCTTTTTATCGCAACCGCGGCAGCAATCGCAGCGACGAGCCTGTGCGCGACCAGCTTTCGCAAATGAACATCGAAACGTTCTGCCTGGATGTTCCTGCTGTGTGGAATCCGCGATCGATCTGGAACCTGTGCGGAAAGATCAATCAATATAATCCGGACATCATCCATACCCATTTGCTGCGGGCGGATTTGCTGGGCGGACTGGCTGGAAAGATCAAGGGGCGAAAGGTAATTTCCACCGTTTATGCCTATGGCGATTATCGGCGGGCGATTCGGCGGCGATGGGTGGACGGCCTTTTGGATAAATTGAGCACGATGTGGGCGGATCAATTTATTGCGGTATGCGAGACGATCCGGGACGATCTGGTTGGAAGGGTCGGCGTGGAGAAAAAAAGGATCAATGTGATTCAGACGGGCATGGATCCGATGGAAGTGGACCCGTCGGCAATCGAAAAACGTCGAAAGCAATTAAAAATCGATCGGGATCTCAGTGAGGGGGAAAAAGTCGTGCGGGTGGGGGCGCGATTAAGTTACGAAAAGGGAGTGGATTGTTTTTTGCGGGCGGTGGGAGAATTGAAACAGCGGGGCGCAGGAGGGCTTTATCTGGTAGCCGGGAGCGGCCCGATGGAAGCCGAACTCAAAGCGCTGGCGGAGGAACTGGGAATATCGGACCGGGTTCGATTTCTGGGTTTTGCCGGCGATCTGGAAGTGCTGATGGGATTAGCGGACGTGGTGGTAATGCCGTCGTACGCGGAAGGTCTTCCCAACGTGGCACTGGAGACCTTTGCGGTTCGCAGGCCGCTGGTGGCGAGCCGGGTGGGTGGATTGGTCGATTTGAGCGAGATGGACAAAGATGCGATTTTGTTCGCGGAACCTAAGAATGAGGTTGATTTGGCCGATAAAATACAAGCAGTGATGATGGATAAAATGAAAGCGGATTGTCTGGCCTTGGCCGGTCGGCGTATAATAGAGAAACAGCTTTCAACGGAAAATGTTGCACGCAGGTATGAAGAACTTTATCGGCGAACCATCGGTTTCGACAGGGGATTCAGAACCCGGGGACGCGGTCCGGTTTGATGGTTTGAAAATATGGGGGAGGGGGGCGGGGGATTTTATCGAGAAGATCATCTCCCATGCCGGTAGTGGAGTCAATACCCTAGCCTGTTATCTTAATGCCCATACCTATAATTTGGCCTGTGAGGACGATTCTTATCGGCAGATTCTGACCGGGGCAGATATTTTATATATTTGCGGTTCGGATGAGCATGGTGTTCCGATT
>CAYMXC010000177.1:0-6461 GCA_964394135.1 uncultured Phycisphaerae bacterium | reverse complement strand
GTCCGTGCACGGCGAACCCCTGAGCAGCTGGGCCAGCGGCCGATGCGTCCCGGCGGAGTGATTATCCCATGCCCATCTCAGCCGATGCAAAGAACTCTGGACTGCATCGCCCTTTCGACATACTATTATGTCATAAACGCAATAATACCTGATCTGCAAATGGTTCCGGTTTTTGGAGTTGGTTATGCCCGAGCGAATAAATTCGAATATGACATCACGCCCCGTCTATATTTATTTTTTGACGGCAATTGTGCTTCTTTGCGATATGACGATTTTCCCGCTGTTTGCACAAAACGCCCCTGCAACGCAGCCTGCAGCCTCTCAGCCTGCCGATGGTACATCCGTCGAACTTTCACCACAAGCCATCCAGGCCCAGATCAAACTCGCAGAATCGATCAAGGACGAAGCAACTCGCAAAGATATTCTTGAAGCCTATAATCTGGCTCTGCAGCAAATTCAAACTGCCGCCAAATGGTCGAACCAGGCGGAGGAATATGAAAAATCCCGCAAGGCCGGACCAACCCTTCTGGCTGAAATTCGCCAACAGCTCGACAAGCTTCCTGCCGAGACTGCACCGCAGGTACCCGACGACGCAACACTGCCGCAACTGGAGCAAAAGCTCAGCGACGCCAAAGTGGAGTTCAAAAATGCCTCTCAGAAGGCAGCCGAACTGGACTCCCAGGTGCGATACCTGACCAATCGTAGAATTGAGATGCCCAAAATTCTCGCCGAACTGAAACAGCGTCAGGAAGAGGGAAAAAAACAGTATCGCGACCTTCAGGCCGCTTCACTCGCGCCGGAAATCATGCTGGCCCGTAAAACCGCACTCCGCGCTCAAAGAAAGGCGAGGCAACAGGAACAGCTCGCCCTGGAAAGCGAACAACTCAGCTATGATGCACGCCTGGCCGTGCTGACCGCCCAGAAAGAATTGGCAGTCCGCATCGCCGTCCGAAACGAAAAAACAGTCAAGGCGTGGGAAGACATCGTCGCCCGCCGGCGGCTCGCCGAGGCAAAGGTTGCCGCCGAGGAAGCCAAATGGGAGCTTCGCAACACCCATCCCGCCCTCAAAGCAATCGCACAGGAAAATCTCGACCTGGCCTCGCAGCGAACCGCCCTGGCTGAGAAAATGACGCGCACCGCAGGCAATATTGAGCGGATAAACAAAACTCTGAACCAGCTGAGGAAAAAAGCTGCCAATGTTTCGCGAAAAATCAAAGCCGCCGGTCTGACCAACGCGATCAGCCTGCTGCTTCGCAAGGAACGGAGCAACCTCTATGACATTCACGCACTTCGCGCCGACATCAAATTGCGGCAGAACGAAATCGCCGAAGTGCAATATCAGCTCATCCTGAGAAATGAGGAACTGGTCAACCTGGAAGACCTCGATGGCCAGGTAGCCGCGATCATGGCAAGCCTGAGGTCGCCCGTAACTCCGGCCCAGCGGAAGGATATCGAACTGGAAGTCCGCTATCTCCTGCAAACCAAGCAGGGTTATTTAAACGCGCTGGTCGGCGACTACAACAAGTATTTCGAAAATCTCGTCGATCTCGACACCGCCGAACAGCAGTTGATCGCCGAATCGAAATCGTTCGCCGATTACATCGATGAGCAGATTCTATGGTTCAAGTCCACATCCTCTCTGTTCGTTTCCTCCACCCCTGCCAATATCTGGGGGGCAATCTGCTGGCTGATGAATCCACGGGACTGGATCAATGTCGGTCGAACCCTCTTGGCCGATGCATCCGCCAATCCTGGTTTGCTCATCCTGGCAGCAGTCCTGTTCATCATTCTATTTACGCTCAAGCACCGCTACCGCTCGCAAATCAGGCACATCAACGATCAAGCCATGCCAAGCCACGCCGACACCTTCGGCCAGACGATGAAAATTTTCCTGCTCTCCATGCTCCTGGCCGTAGTCTGGCCGGCCCTGATTTTCTTTTTCGCCTGGCGTATCAGTGTCACACCCACCACACACGATTTTGTCCGGGCGGTCGCATCAGGACTCTTCGCCGCAGCGATAAACCTCCTGACTCTGGAAATTCTTCACAAGTTCGCCTTGCCAAATGGAATCGCGGAGAAACAATTCAAATGGAACGCGGCCAACCTGAAGATCATTCGCCGAAATCTCTATTGGTTCATGATTCTTATCTCGCCCATGTGTTTCATTATCGCCGCCGTCGAATGGCAGAACAACGAGAACTGGAAGGATTCTCTCGGCCGGCTTAGCTTTATCCTCTGTCTGCTCGCCCTGGCCGTCTTCATGCGAAACATCATCGACCCACTCCGAGCAGGAATCAAACGAACCAAAACCTCTGCAGGCACTACGCCCCTGAACAAACGACCCAGTCCCATCTGGTATCTGCTGGTCGTAATACCAATTGTCCTGGCCGTCATCGCCGTATTAGGCTACTACTATACTGCCATTCAGCTCACCTGGCGCATGATCGGAACCATCTGGCTGCTCCTGGCTCTGATGATCCTGCAGGAATTGCTATTCCGCTGGCTGTTCCTGGCACACCGCCGTCTCGCCAGACTGAAAACAGCAAAACACGGCCCCGTAACGGCTCCCGTCCTCACCGCCAACGGAACACCACACATCGAAAAATCATGCCCCGAACCCACAGATGCCGAGATGAACATCTACACCATCAACGAACAGACCCGAAAATTCCTCAACAGCTTCCTCCTGCTTACTCTGTTCGTTGGCCTCTGGCTGATCTGGAGCAACATTCTCCCCGCCCTCAACATCTCCAGGCAGATCACACTCTGGACCGTGACCGATGTAGCTGGAAAGGTTGTCAATGTAACCCTCTTCGATCTGGCCATCGCCGTTGTCGTCTTCATCATGACCTTCATCGCCGGCAAAAACATCCCAGGCCTGCTGGAAATCACCATCCTGCCACGGTTGCCTCTGGATCAGGGCGTCCGTTTCGCCATCACCACCATCACCCGCTACGCCATCATCGCCGCCGGCGTCATCATCGCCTTCGAGTGGATCGGCGTCTACTGGAACAAGCTCTCCTGGCTCGTCGGAGCACTTCTCGTCGGACTTGGCTTCGGACTTCAGGAAATTTTCGCCAATCTGATCTCCGGCCTCATCATTCTGGCTGAACGCCCGATGCGGGTCGGAGATATCGTCACCGTCGGAAACGTCAGCGGAACCGTCACGAGAATCAAAATCCGCGCCACCACCATCGTCGATGCCGATCGCAAGGAACTCATCGTGCCCAACAAGGAATTCATCACCGGCCGAGTCATCAACTGGACCCTCTCCGACCGCATTCTGCGCATCGCCATTCCCGTCAGCATAGCCTACGGCTCCGACACCGATCTGGCGCAGAAAATCCTGCTGCGTACCGCTAAGGAAAACCCAAAAGTCCTCGCTACGCCGGCACCAACAGCTGTCTTCACCGGTTTCGGTGCAACCTCTCTGAATTTCGAACTGGCCGTTTTCGCCTCCGTCGATAATTCCGATATGCTCCGCCACGAACTCAACACCGCCATCA
The DNA here is from genome assembly GCA_964394135.1 of uncultured Phycisphaerae bacterium. Lineage (GTDB taxonomy): Bacteria > Planctomycetota > Phycisphaerae > JAAYCJ01 > JAAYCJ01 > CAYMXC01. The sequence continues at coordinate 2,955 of CAYMXC010000177.1, read as the reverse complement.
ACAAAGCCTTTACCGACTCGGGCATTCGCATCCCCTGAGATTCGAAAAATTAAAAACGATCTCGTAAAAAAAAGTGAACCCGGCACAGGGCAAGGTTTCATCTCCCTCGCAGGCAGGAAGCCTTGCTGATTGCCGGGTTCTGAACTGCGATTAACAGTTAAGGTTATAATAAGTTCACATCTAACATCCCACTATCAGTATTGATCTGTGTTGGGGCCTAGTATGATCCCCACGCCCAACGGGTCATCGCCCAGCGACTCGAACAGTTCGTCCAGATTCGATACGAGCTGGTCGATCCGGTCCGAACTGATCTGCGACAGATCAGCGCCCGCCAGATCCGACAAACAACCCACCAGGTTTGACGTATCGCAGCCGGCCATCGCCGTCAGCAGAACGCACCCGATCACCACGCCTAAAATCTTTCGCATCGCATGCCTCCTTTCCGGCTGGTTGTATGATCGTTTCATCGGCCTGACACTTAAATATTGCATATACTTTCCCGTCTGTCAAATCGAGTGACTTTTTTCATTTTCCTAGACAAAATTCAAATCGTCCATGGTCTAATAATAAGAAGACATGAATAAATGAATGAATTACGACCACAACCCTGGCCCGATAACCCGAATCCGACGCCGGCGGAGATTTACCGAGCCTACGCCGATTCGCTCTATCGTTACGCCCTGATGATCCTGGCGGACCCATTCGCCGCTGAGGATGCCACGCACCGGGTCTTTGAAAAATTGATCGCCCAAAACCGGGCTTTACGAAAAATCGAATCGTGGGATATCTACCTGCGTACCGCCGTCCGCAACGAGTGCTTTCGTATTTTTCAGGATCGGCAAAGAAAAAATATTCATCTTGATTCGGATGTGCCCTTTCTCGAAACGATTGATCCGAGCGGCACCGGCTCGGAGGAAAAGGCCGTCGTCGAAAACGCCCTTCGCCAGCTTCCGCCCGAACAGCGCGAGGTAGTTCATTTGAAAATTTATGAGGAGAAGACTTTTCAGCAGATTGCGGATCTGCTGGGTATCTCGCTAAACACTGCCGCCAGCCGATACCGCTATGCCATGGACAAACTGCGACAATTATTAAGTCGCCTGAACGAATGAATTTTTAAGGAACGTTATATGGAAATGCTCGACGATAATCAGATCGAATCGATCCTGCGTCGATATCGCCCCAGAGGCCTGCCGGCTCGAGCCCCGCATGTTTCCCGCCGGTTTGCGATTTGGAAGCTGGCTATTGCCGCCATGCTCGCCGTCAGCCTCGGTTTGAACCTGGCCGCATGCTATATTACAAATCAGATATCTGTCATCCTGGCCGACCGGCAATCCCGCTGGACTCCCGCCGCCGAAGAAACCGCTCAACTGCTCGACGGCAACGGCTGGGGACGGCGCTATCTTGCTTTCGCCCTCGAAGTGGAAGAGCGAGCCAGATTTTCTCAATCAGCAACCCGTTCAATTGGCCATATTGATATGGGAGATTTACGATGAACGAAGAAATACTTGTCAAAAAACCGTTATGGCGGCGAATTCTGAAAAAATTAATCATCGTCTCCGTGTTCCTGATTGTTTTGATAATTCTGGTGATGTCGGTCTGGAACTATACCGCCAGCCGAGCTCTGAAAAAAGAAATTTCGCAAATCCGCAATGCAGGCCAGCCCGTTACATTTGAGGACCTTGAAGCCCGACTACCGGCGGTAAGCGATCAGGATAATGCCGCCCGATTTTACCAGGCCGGCATGGCCCTGATGGTTCGAAAAAAAGAAATTACTAAACCATTATTTGAAAAATTTCTTTTGACGTCGGAAAATACAATATCAACCCAGCCCAGCCGGGATGTTCTGGCTCAAATTAAATCGATTTTCGACGACAACCAATTGGCCCTTGAAATGTTCGACCGGGGAAATCGCCTGCCCGCCTTACGAACCGAACTTTGGATCAAAAATGGCATGCAGTTCAATCTGGATCGATTGCACGAGGTCCGATTGGCCGCCCAACTCCTCGCCATGCGTACTCGCTATCTTGCGATCACAAATCATCCTCAGAAGGCTGTCGATTCCGCTGTCTCCGCCCTTCGGCTGACTCGACTGAAAAAACAGCAACCTCTTTTAATAAATTGTATGGTAGATATTGTCTGCCTGGGCCTCGCATATAACGATATCGAATTTATCCTTCGGTACAGCCGGCCAACCGACCTATCTCTTGCCGATCTTCAAAAAGCCCTTCAAGCCGTCGATCCGCCAACGCTTGAGGAAGCGGTTCTTACCGAACGCGTCTATGGTATTGAACTCATGCGAAACACCCTTCCCACAGAAAACGTCTCTTTCGGGTCGGCTCTCTTACCGGAACGCTGGCCGAAAATAATGGGTTATTCCCCTTTCGTCAGGCAAATGGCTGTCGGATATCTTCGTGATATGGCAAATATTCTGACTACTGCAAAAAAGCCCTGGCCAGATATTCTCCCCGCCATAAAAAATCTTAAACCATCCAGTCTTTTCGGAAAAATACTGGGTCTCCCGTTTGGAGCTTTCACTGAAAACCTTGCTATGCGTCTTGGCACCGGCCGCAGTACATTGATTGCTGTTATGATCGAACGATATCGTCTTGCTCATGGAAAATTACCCGATTCCCTGAACGATCTGGTCCCCACCTACACCCAGTCCCTTCCGCTGGATCCTTTCACGGGTAAAAATCTGATCTATCGTCGTGAAAAGACCGGATATGTCGTCTACAGCGTCGGTAAAAACCTGAAGGACGATGGCGGTTCCATTCGCCAACTCTACGATAGCGGCATTCGCATCCGCCGGCCTTAACAACTTTTTAAAAATAAAGGCATGGCCCAAATTTAAAAAGGGTCATGCCTTTACGTCCTTCTCTTCCCGACGTCTCATTTTGCATTTTTACTGTACTATCGCCTCTCCCTACTTCGCCGGCATCAGTACATCATCGATCC
>CAYMXC010000176.1:0-6472 GCA_964394135.1 uncultured Phycisphaerae bacterium | reverse complement strand
CCGCTGTTGACGGTGAGCATTCAGCCGGAATGGCTGGGACTGGCGGTGGCGGTGGGATTGCTTGGCGGATTGTTCAGTGCGTTGTATCCGGGATATTGTGCCTTGCGTCAGGATCCATTGGCAGCATTGGGATATGAATAATTTTTCCGCTTTGGAAAAGGAAAATTGGAAAAGCAAGCGGTAAAGAGCGATAAAAAGATGACGAAACAGGGGTTTTTAAGCGCACGGAAGGTATACAAGAGGTATCGGTTCAACGGCAGCGAGTCGGAAGTCCTGCATGGGATTGATCTAGAGGTCCGGCGCGGGGAGTTCATGGCGATCATGGGTCCCAGCGGGTGCGGCAAGAGCACGCTGCTTCACATTCTGGGTTTGATGCAGGCACCGAACTCGGCCGAGATACTGACGATCGATGAAATTGATACGCTGAAGTTGACTCAATCGCAGCGGACGCGGATGCGGCGGGACAGGATCGGTTTTGTTTTCCAGCGGTTCAATCTGCTGGATATTTTGAGCGCCGAGGACAATTTGAAGCTAGCTGTGAAGATTCGCGGGCTTGCGATTTCCGACAGCCGAATCGACGAACTTCTTCAGATGGTGGGTTTGCCGGACAAGGGTGATCACAAACCGCAACAGATGAGCATCGGTGAACAGCAGCGGTTGGCGATCGTTCGGGCGGTAATTCACCAGCCGGCTCTGCTGCTGGCCGACGAACCGACGGGCAATCTCGACACCGACAACGCAGATCGGATCATGGATTTATTGCGATCCTATAATCAACAATATGGCCAGACGATTGTGATGGTCACGCACAATCCGGACCTGGCCAAACGGGTGGACCGACTGGTAAAAATGAAAGATGGACGAATCGTGGGGTAGAAAAATTGTCCGGCTGGTTTTCGCGACGCCGCAGCGGGCCCACGACGGTCTGAACATGCGGGCGTGGTTTGTTTTTTTCTGTTTTTATATGGCGGGTACGGCGTTTCTGGGCCAGTGGGGTCTGGCACATTATGGCGAACAAAATCATGTTTGGGCGGGTCCGGCCGGGTTATTGGCAATCTATCTGTTTTATTTTTCGCTGGCCTGCACATACATACCGCTTCCGACGCCGTTTTTTGTGCTGTTTCTCGCCTCGCCGTCGGGTGGATTGTCCGGCATTGACCCGATATGGCGGATTCTGATAGTGGCCGGTCTGGGCGCTTTGGCGACTGCGATTTCACATGTTAATGAATATCATGTTTTTACCTACCTGCTTCGGCTTGGCAAAGTATACAAGATCAGGGAAAATCGGATTTACCAGTGGGCGGAGAAGCAATTCAAGGTTTGGCCCTTTTTGCTGCAGGTGATTTTCAATATCGTTCCGATTCCCGCCGACCCTGCCCGGTGGATGGCGATTTTGTCCAAATATCCTATCGGCCGATATTTCGGCGCCCAGTGGATTGGGCGGTTCGTCCGCTACGGCTTTCTGGCGGCGACGGCGGAAATCCTGAAATTGAATGTGAAGCAGATTATTGGTATACAATTAGGGTTGTTTGTGATTACGATCGGTATGTTTATCGTCCATCAGATTCGACAGCGCAGGCCGAAGGTTGTGGAAGCGAGTGTGAGGGCGTAAACCCGCAGAGGAGTTTAAGAATGATTATGGAAAAAATGGAAATAGTAGAAAAAATGAAAAAAAGATGGATTGGTTTTTTTTTGGTGATTGTTTTACCGACTTATGCCCAGACGACCCAGCCTGCGGTTCCGACAACCGGGCCGGCTGACAATCCGGTTGAAGCCATTTTGGATCGGATGGAAAAAGCGGGAAACGGCGTAAAGGACCTTCAAGCCTGTTTGACGCAGGAGAATTACCAGATTATTCCCGATGTGCGGACAACCAAACTGGGGGTAATCCGCTACCGGGCAGGGCAGGGCGCGGCCAAGCCGTCGCGGTTCATGGTGTTTTATGATACGACGATCCAGGACGACCTGAAACTTCGACAGAAGGAATGGGTCTGTTTCGATGGTCGCTGGCTGAGGGAGGTTCGCGAGCGGACCCGGGCGGTGATCGATCGAGAGCTCGTTGCCCCGGACGAAAAAGTGGATCCTTACAAGCTTGGTGACGGTCCGTTTCCCCTTCCCTTCGGGCAGAAGAAAGCGGACATTCAGAAAAATTTCAATGTGTCGCTGGCAGCAGCGGACAAGGGCGATCCGGCGAATAGTGATCATTTGATTCTGATCCCCAAGCCGGGAAGCAAGCACGTCAAAAAACACGAACGGCTGGATTTCTGGATCGATCGCAAGCTGAACCTACCCACGCGGATTGTCGATCGCGATCGCCATTCGACCGTCATCACGGTTAATTTTAAAGACATTAAAATCAACGCCGGTATCGCCGATTCTCTGCTTTGGGTGGAAGCACCGGACAAAGATTACAGCTATACGAAGGAACCGTTACCATAAGATGTTTTTTCTGGTATAGTATGGATAAGGTGACAATCTAATAAGGCGGAAAGATTATGGCCATCGTTTTTCATTGCGAACATTGTACGAAAAAGGTTTCCGCACCCGACCAGGCGGGCGGCAAGATGGGCAAATGTCCTCATTGCGGACAGCGAATTTTCATTCCTCATCCGTCTGAGCAAATCGAAGAGATTCCATTGGCACCGGAAGATCCGCAGGATTCCCAGCGGCGTAAGGCTATGCTGCAGGAGCAAATTCGACTTCAGGAAGAACTCGTTCAACACACAGAAGCTCCGGAAGATTCCAAATCGGACGGTAAGGCCACTGCCGAACCCGCTCCGGGTGACGATGATTTGCCGTTTGCCTTTACCAATGAAGCTGCGTATGCCGTCGCAAGTTCAAAACCCGCCGGCGGGGAAGGTCTGGAAGGGGTAATCAGTCAGTTTATTTTTCTGATGGCCAAAGGTGATCTTGAATCGGCAGACCGTCTGGCCAGTCAGATAGCGGCCAAAGGGCCTAGTGCCCTGAAGAAAGTCGAAGAGATGGCGATGCAGGATTTTCTCCATCCGCAGACGGCGAATGTGCCCCCATCGGTCATTTCAGGATTTTTCAAAAAGCTGCTGTCCAAGTTCCAGAAATAACTACGGGAGCCCGGATGGAGAAGATTGCACATGGCGATGATCCGAATAACTTATGGCGGAAACTAGCCCAGCCACTTTACGATCTGCCGTTTGTATCGGATTTGTGGCGCCAGGTCGGTGTGTCGCTGAATTGCAGTAGCGGGGAAGTGCTGGAGCGGGTGCAGGAGTGTTTTTCTGCGGGTCTGATCGGGGAGATCGGGCCGGTGTTCGAAATTCCGCGGATGGGCTACCGATCGACTCTAGTGGCGGGCTGCGTGCCGAGCGATCGAATCGAGTCGGTAGCGGAAATTGTCTCCGCTCATCCGGGCGTTTCACATAACTATCAGCGGGACGGATCATACAATCTCTGGTTTACACTGGCTGTCGCGGGCGATGAACAGGATCTGGCTCGTGAACTGGAAACACTTTCGACTCAGGCACAGGTTCCATTTCGTCGATTCGATATGATTGAAACGTACAAAATTTCCTTTCGATTGACCGGCATGGAACCTGAGGCACGGCGGACTTGCGACGATCCGAAATCGTTTCATCAACTCGATCGGCCGACCCAGCATCGGCTGGCGGCTGTGATCGCTATTTTGCAAAAGGGTTTGCCGCTTGTTCTCGATCCGTTCCGACAGTTGGCACTTGCCAGCGGATTGGGCGAGGACGGTCTTTTGGCTGGCGGGCGAGAGTTGAAATCGCGTGGGATTTTAAGGCGGTTCGGAGTTGTCTGGCGGCATCGTCAGCTTGGATTTACGGAAAACGTTCTTTGCGTCTGGCAGGTGCCGGACGATCAGCTCAGCAGTTTCGCCGACCATGTACGAAATATTTCGCACATCACGCATTGCTACCGGCGACGAACCTGGCCCGATTGGCCCTGGCAGGTGTACACTATGATTCACGGCAAAAGTTTGTCGGATTGTCGGGCGATCATCGAGCAATTACAGCAGGCTTTTCCACAGGCCCGATATCTGCCGATGCGCACGGTGAAGGAATTCAAAAAGTCGCGGGTGAACTACAAGCCGGTAATTCTGTAAGCCGGCGAACTACAATTTTACCACCGCTGACGCCCAGGTCAGACCGGCGCCGAAGGCGACGGTGATGATGGTGTCGTTCTTTTTCAATTTACCAGCCTTCATGGCCTCATCAAGGGCGATGGGCACTGATGCGGCGGATGTGTTGCCGGTTTTGTCGATGTTGATGAATAATTTTTCAGGAGGGAAACCCATGTGGTTGCAGGCGGAGTCGATGATTCGCAGATTGACCTGATGAGGAACAACCATGGCAACATCGTCTACCGTGAGATGGCATTTTTCCATGGCGTCGGCGATGAGCGTCTGCATTCGGTGTACGGCGAATTTGTAAATTTCCCTGCCTTGCATTTTGATGTAATGTTCGCGATTTTCAATTGTCGAAGCAGAGGTTGGCTTTTTCGATCCGCCGCCGGGGATATAGAGCAGAGAAATTCCATTGCCATCGGCGGCGAGATTGAAATATTTCACGCCTCGATTGGCATCTTCGTCGGCTGAGAGGACAACGGCCCCGGCGCCGTCACCAAAAAGAATACAACTTCCGCGATCCTTATAATCGGTGAACTTGGTGATGGATTCGGCACCGATGACGAGAATTTTTTTGTATACGCCGGTTTGAATGAACTGGCTGCCGACGGAAAGCGCATAAACGAATCCGCTGCAGGCGGCGGCAAGGTCGAAAGCGCCGCATCCGGTGATACCCAATCGCTGCTGAACAACGCAGGCAGTGGATGGCAGGGGCATATCTGCGGTGAAAGTGGCGGTAATGATCAGGTCGATCTGTGATGGTGTGACTTTGGCGTCGGCCAGGGCTCTTTGAGCGGCGATTACAGCCATATCGGCCGTCGTTTCGTTATCGGCGGAGATATGTCGGCTTTTGATACCGGTCCGCGTCGTGATCCATTCGTCGGAAGTATCGAGGAATTTGGTGAAATCGTCATTGGTGAGAATTTTCTCGGGCAGGTAGCTTCCTGTTCCGATGATCGCTGCTCCAACTTTCGCCATGCTGTATTTTATCCCTTTAAATCCGGCGTATGATTTGGACAGGCACAATCCGCGGCGCCTGTTTCAGAAGAATTCATAATTTCAACGATGTGTTTGTTGACATTCACTTGTACCAGCCGATGGGCAGCTGCGACTGCATTTTTAATAGCCCGTCGATCACTGGAACCGTGGCAAATGATGCATATTCCGTCTACTCCCAGCAGCGGCGCACCGCCGTGCTCGCTGTAATCGTGTTTCTGGCCAATGGTTTTGATCATCGGTCCTAGAGTTTTGAGAAGCTGAGGATCGGTTTTCTCGATCTGCTGCATGAGCATTTTAGTCAATCCGTCGGCCAGGCCTTCGATAAGCTTGAGGACGACATTGCCGACAAAACCGTCGCAGATGACCACGTCGGCCTGTCCGGACAGAAGAGTGCGGCCTTCGACATATCCGACATAGTTGAGACGCGGATCGGCCTTGATTAGATTTTTCACCTGGCGAACCAGTGGATTACCCTTGTCTTCCTCGGCCCCGATGTTGAGCAGGGCCACGCGGGGAGGATTATCGAGTTTGAAGAGGACTTTGGCATAAATTGATGCCATTAGTGCGTATTCGTGAAGGTGATGGGGCTTGGGCATGGGATTGGCCCCGCAATCGCAGAGAATCATTGGTCCGCCGAAGGAGGGGATGAGTACTGCGATGGCCGGTCGACTGATACCCTTGAGCGGGCGAAGGTTCATTTGACAAGCGGCGACGCACGCGCCGGTGTTTCCGGCGCTGATGACCGCCTGAACGTTGCCTTCTACTGCCAATTGGGCCATTTTGCGAATGGAACTGTCCTTTTTCTGCCTCAGCGCGTCTACCGGATGATCGCCCATTTCGATTACTTCGCTGGTATGAACGATTTCCAGCCGGGGGTCGTTGTTCCATTCGGACAATTCGGCAAGTTCTTGCCGGATACGATCTTCCTGCCCGATGAGAACGATCCGGTCATCCGGTGCCATGACCGACAGTGCCAGAACGGCACCGGCCACAATCTCTTTGGGCGCATAATCGCCGCCCATGGCATCAACGGCCAATCGCATTCCTAGGCCTCCTCAGCCTCTTCGAGTTGAATTTTCGTTCGCGGATTGACATATCCGCAATTGTCACAGGCAGCATGGGGCAGCCTGGATTGCCCGCAATTGGGGCACGGTGCCAGGTTTACCGGCGACAGGGCGTGATGCGCCCGACGCTTCCGTGTTCGCGATTTCGACGTTTTTCTTGCTGGTAACATATATTCCTATCTCCAAATATCTTCCAGGGTAACCCTTGTATCGCCTGTATTAAAGGTATTATAAGCCCGCCGACTTCTCTTTTTACTCTTCCATCCGGAAAAACCCAGATTTTTCAGGG
>CAYMXC010000175.1:478-6519 GCA_964394135.1 uncultured Phycisphaerae bacterium | reverse complement strand
CGGCCGAAGGAAAGAGGGATTCCTTCGGCCGAAAAAGATCAAGTCTCGGTGTGGTGCAGTTAGAACTTGCCTAATTCGTCTTTTGGGTTACCCTGGCAAGCATTAGTGGGAGAAGGGTTTTTGGGTGATGTGTGAGTCCAATGAGGGTCCGAGACATTGATGGGAGATTTATTGGCTGTTGAGTCAACCATCGCATTCATTTTTCTTCCCTGAATAAGGGCATCGAGTTCATCGACAGTCTGCCGCAGGACCTGGGCCTGGGAGGCCATTTCCTCGGCGGCAGAAGCGGATTCCTCGGCACCGGCAGCGTTCTGCTGCACGACTTTATCCATCTGGGAAATTGCAGTATTGATCTGATCGACACCTTTAGCCTGGTCTTTTGAGGCCTGGGCGATCTGATCAACCAGATGTGCGACCTGTCCGGCAGATTCGTTGACTTTTGCAAACGATTTTTCCAGATCCTCGTTGAGTTCCGTACCTTTTTTGACCCGATCGATCGTGTCGGAAATAAGCTGCGAGGTTTCGTTGGCGGCCTTTGCCGATCGCTGTGCGAGGTTTCGGACTTCATCGGCCACTACGGCGAAGCCTTTGCCGTGTTCGCCGGCTCGAGCGGCCTCGACCGCGGCATTTAGCGCCAGCAGATTCGTCTGAAACGCGATTTCCTCGATCACCTTGATGATGTTGGCGATCTTGCTGCTGGCATCATTGATCTTGCTCATTGCGTCGGAAGTCTGTTTCATGACTGTCTGCGACTGGTTGACCACCTGAGTAGTTTGACTCATGAGCGTATCCGCTTTTTCAGCATTGTCCGCGTTGGTCTTAGCCATAGACGCCATCTCTTCCAGAGCCGATGAGGTCTCTTCCAGGCTCGATGCCTGTTCGCTGGCACCCTGAGCCGAGGACTGACTCGAAGCCGACACCTGTCCCGCAGCCGCTGCCACCTGCTGAGCTCCGGAGTTCAGACTTTGAATAATCTGGTTGATCGGTTTGGTAATTCCACGGGTAATGAAGATGGACAGCAGGGTTCCGACAATGACTCCGACGATCAAACCTGCAATCATCATGAATGATGCCTGCGAAAGAGAGGACACGGTGTTGTCGGAGATTCGGTCCGTCTCTTCGAATCCACGAGTCGAAGCATTTTTAACTTCCTCAAGCATGGCATACGCCACAGGCACGCGTTTAGCGACCACATCGTTCAATACCTGCCAATTTTCGATTAGTTTTCCCATAGTCAGACGGTATTCCCTGACAGCGGAGCGAATCTGTTCAATCTGCTTGAGATTGGCATCAGTATGTGTGATTCTTTTAATTTCATCCAACTTTTTCTCGATGGGATCAAAATTTTTCATTGCGATTTGAAGAACGCCGACATCCCGATTGGCCTGGCCCTTCCAGACTGCCAGGCGAACATTAAACATCAGATTTTGCATCTCGTTGAACCAATTTATTTTTTTAGCCCGTTCGGCCAGTTTGTCGGCAGAAAGACCGGATGCGAGCTCTTTTTGCTGAGTGACCTGCTGATCGGCAAGGAAGTCGGCGGCGGTTTGCATCACCACCTTGGCGGCATCATCGAGCTGCTTACGATTTTCAGCCAAGGCCTGGTTGCGGTTCGCCGTCTCATCGGACAGTTTCTCGTATTGTTGAAGGGTGGCATCGATTTTTTTTACCCCTTCCGCCAGATTTTGAAGTTGCGAGGATTTATTTGCCAGATCTTGAGCATCAGAGAGAACTTTTTTGACCTCGGCTAAATATTTGCGTCCGGTATCGAGGAATTTATTGTCAGCCGTATATGCGTACCCGCGCATTTCGAACATGGTATTCTGTGCGGAACGCTCCATTTGACTTGCCAATTTGACTTCCGGAATAAATTCATTTTTCAAGAGTCCGGTCTGTTTTTTTATGTTTGCCATGCCCCAAATCGCCAGACCGCCAACCACAAGAGTAATGACAATAACAAGCCCGAAGCCTAAAGAAATCTTGTACCCTAAACGCATTATGATCCCCTTTCATTAAAAAGACATTTTTAAAAACGGCATAAACAGCTCTGGATAGAGATTCACCCTTATCAGATCAGAATCCGTTATACACTTGCGATTTCAGATAATCGGATGCTTCAGCTGAATGTGTCATACATAACGATTATTGGTAGAAGTATCATCGGAAAAATTTGGCAGCGATATAATTGCGGAAACTACCTAAGCAAATAGTTTCAGAAATTGCGATGCGAAGGTCCGAATTCGAATTGACATACACCCTTTACTGGCGAAATACGTCCGCTATTGATCGACAGAGGCCAATCCCAACGCTATGGCTTTTTTTGTAAGAGCGGCGGGGCTATCTGCATTGAGTTTATGCATAAGATGATTTCGGTGAAACTCGACTGTGCGAATCGACCGGCCGATGAGATATGCGATTTGCGAATTGCTTTTGCCCTCAACAATCAATCGAAGGATATTTATTTCCGAAGGTGTCAGTGGCTCGGCCATCAGGGATTTAAGTCGAGCGGATTCAGCCAGCGCCGACCGGACGGCAGACAGGAATTGTTCTTTATCCAGTGGTTTTTCGATAAAATTCAAGGCGCCAAGTTTCATGGCTTTGACGGCCAGTGGAATATCTCCGAAGCCGGTAATAATCAGGATCGGCAGCCAGGGAATGATACTTTTGGCTTCCTTCAGAAGGGTCAAACCATCGATTTCCGGCATATTAAAATCTGCAATTAAAACATCACAGAAATTTTTCTTTTTCAACGCTTCCAGACACCGAGCGCCTGTTTCGAAACATTCGACCTGACAACCGAGTTCCATCAAGATGCAACCGACTATTTTTCGTATGCCCGGTTCATCATCGACGAAGAATATGACAGGCTTGGCCTGCACTTTCGTCATTTCTGCCTTCCCAATCTCACATTAACTCCGAACAGGCAAAGAGACAGTAAAAACCGTTCCCTTTGCCGGCGTACTATCAACCCGAACCCTTCCCTGATATTTTAGCACAATTCGCTGTAAAACGCAAAGTCCCAGGCCTGTACCGATCCCAACGGGTTTGGTTGTGAAAAACGGATCGAATATTTTTCCCAGATGTTCCGGCGCAATTCCCCTTCCCGTATCGGAGACTTTCACCTCTATCGTCCGATCGGCTGTTACGGCGCCGCAGATTGTTACACGACAGGTTTTTTTCGGATCCGCCGCCTGAATTCCGTTCTGAATGAGTATGAAAAAAACTTGTTCGATTTCGCGTTGGTTTCCGGCGATCTCCGGTAGATCGTCCATATTTTCGACCACCAGTTCCACATTGACTCGACGCGCCTGCTCGAACAGAACTCGTACGATCCGCCGGACAACCGAGGCCAAATTGACTTTCTCGATCTGGTCCCTTGGAGCATTTCGAGCGAACTTGAGGAAATCGTTGAGAATCTGCCCCGTTGTAGAAATCTCCCGGATACTGTCGTCCAGCAATTCCATAGCCAGATTAGGACAATGATCCTGCATCAAAAGCCCCCGTGCTTTTTGCAGAGATAAAAGCATAATCGTCAGCGGCTGATTGATTTGATGGGCGAGGGTTGCGCCTGCGATGCCCAGAGAAGCCAATTGCTCTGCCCGCATCATTTTCTCACGAAATTCATCCAGTTCATTTTCTGCCCGCTTGCGTTCCGAGATGTCACGTGTTATCCCCAACCAATTGACCGGCTGATGATTTTCATCGTATAAGAGCGAAAACCGCGTATCCGTCCATACGGTTGAACCGTCTTTTCGATACAGTTCCAACTCCAGCGGTTTGAAATCGCGTCGCATTGCCCCTGTCCATTTCAGGTCCGCCGTCTCTTTTTTCACCAACTCCAGGGAATCCGGCGTAAGTATATTCTCGAACGCCCATTCTTTGGCCTCTTCCGGAGTGAAACCTGTCAGATTTTTGACGGAAGGAGTGATATAGGTGATCTTATCGTTCATATCCATCGTCCAGATGACATCCAGTACATTATCCGCCAGAAGGCGATACAAGGCCTCGCTTTTTTGCAGGGCATCCTCGATTTTTTTTCTTGCGGTAATATCTACAGCGATACCCACCAAACCAGCCACCTGTCCATCGGGAAACAAATATGCGGCCTTATAGACAATCATATCATGATCTGTGCCATCCGCATGGCGCATAGACGTTTCGTAAACCATCTGGCCTTTGCTTTGAATCAATTGACGGTCGATCTGGTAAAATTTTTCCGCCTGCTGCCTTGGAAGTATATCGAAGATGGTATGTCCGATGATGTCCTCTTTTTTTACTCCCATGAACCGCACGAAAGTGGCGTTGCATACGGAATAAACCCCCCGAGTATCTTTATAATAAATCAGGCCTGGTATCGTATCGATCAGGGTCTGAAGAAATCGAAGGTTTTCCTGAACGACTTCTTCCATTTGCTTTCGCTGGGTTACGTCTATTCCGACACCGAGAATTTCTTTTACGTTCCCCTTATTGTCGAAGATTGGGGTGTTTCGCCAGGCCACCCAGGTTCGCCGACCATCACGGAGAATCGCCTCGTTTTCAATTGTGGCGTTTTGCTCGGGATGGTGGATAATATCCCGGATCAGGGCCCCCAGATTTCGCCCTGAAGATTCTATCTGGGGTACCATAGTTCCGACGACATTTCGGCCGAGGATTTCTTCCTCCCGGTATCCGTAATATTTCTGTCCAAATTCATTTAAAAAAATTATGTTTCCCTGAGCATCCATTCGAACGATGATGCTGTTGGCATTTTGAACCAGTTCCCGGTATTGTTTCTCGCTTTCCCGCAGCGCCTGTTCTGCAGCTTTTCGTTCCGAGATATCACGAATGATCTTAAGGACAATCCGTTCATTCTGAATGGACACCACTCTCGCGCCGATCTCCACAGGCAAGGTGGACCCATCCTTACAACGATGGACACTTTCATATACGATACCGAAACTCTCGTTTTCCACCATTTGGGGTATAACTTTCGAAGCAAAATCGCCAAACGTCAGCTCGGACATGGTCATTTTGCGCAGTTCATCAAGTGTATAACCATAGGCCTGAACCGCAGCGCGATTGGCGTCCAAAATCAGGCCGTCCTGACGAATCAAAAGAATCATGTCGCGGGAATTTTCAAATAGCATCTGATATCGTTTTTTTGCCTCATCCGCCAGCATCTGATCGGTAATGTCGTATCCGACCGATTGAAATTCGACAGCACGGCCCTGTTCATCAAAAAAGGCACGATACGAACATCGTTGGCAGCGGATCGGTCCGTCGGCCAAAATGACTCGATGTTCCTCTGTAGCGATGTGACGTTTGGGCGAAAGAGATTTGATATGCTTCAAGAAATACTCTCGGTCACTCTCCGGAATCAGGGGTAAAAAGCTCTTGCCAATCAGTTCCTCGCGACGTTTATTGAAGTATTGGCAGTAGGCGTCATTAATCAACAGGATCGTTCCATCAGGGCTGTACTGGCAGATGAGATCCGGCAGGTCGCGCTCAATGATATGTCGATAGCGATTACTCTCTTTTTCGTTTTCGGCACATTTTGTCAGGAGTTCGGCGTATTTTAGCTGCAGGGCCTTTAGTTCTTCTTTCAGTTGCAAATTCTCGTTGCCATATTGATGAACCTGCGACTCCAATTCGGCGATACGATCAGTCATCTTTACACAATTCCTGGACAGGTCTTTCTTCTTTCCAACCCGAACATTTTTCGCATCGTATTTTAATTATTCGCGGCCGCCAACGATGCAATCACTCATTTGCTTCGAACCGCGTCGGTTCCGGATGATTCGGAGGGGAGCAGAATTTCTTTTACTCCATTTGCTGGAGAATTGGATCCCGCACATTCCGGAGTCGCAAATTCCAATTCATCGGCCAGTCGAATTTTCTGCTTCATTTGCCATTGCAGATAGAAACTGGAAAAGCTGACATAGAAATATCCACCGGCGAACAGCACCAGAAACGGAATGGATAATGGTGCGGTTTTAAAATGCAGGCACATGAGGATGCAACCGACCATGTAGAGTCCGAAGAATAATTCAATGAATGGAACA
>CAYMXC010000175.1:0-429 GCA_964394135.1 uncultured Phycisphaerae bacterium | reverse complement strand
CCCATTTTCTGCTTCCACTTCTGATCCGACGAAGTTTCCACACCGAATTTCGGCGTCCGTACGAACTCGCCGCACTTGCCGAAAAACCCTTCCAAGGCAGCAATTGTATTACTGACGGATATTCCAATTCCCAGCGCCATCAAAAAAGGCAGATATTTGATCTTGTCGCGCCACTGGTTGAATATTTCTCTTTGCGATGCCAGGTAGAAGGCGCTTGCGGAGCATGTCGCCAGCAGAAACAGCGAGATATCGAAACAGAATCGTAAAAACGTCTGATCTGGAAAGACCGTCAGCCGTAGATACAAGGCTGGAAAGAGCATCAAAGTCAGAGCCACAATGTAAATATAACAGGTACAACTGGTGAGGTGGAAAAAGGCTTCCAGTTTGATCCGCCAGTTCAGATTACTGGCAAGTATCTTCGGAAGAAGT
>CAYMXC010000174.1:0-6530 GCA_964394135.1 uncultured Phycisphaerae bacterium | reverse complement strand
TCTGGCCATTTCCGAGGCCACCATCCGGCGCGACCTGCGGGCCCTGGCCGATGATCAGCTCGGCGTCCTAACTCTTCGCCAGTCAGATTTCAGCGAAACTGGCGCCGACGAAGCACATACCGAAAACATCATCGACCAGGCCTGCAGGATCAGAACCATGCTCGCCGCCATCCTCTTCGTCGAACAGCCCGGCCCGCGAGTCCGCATGAGCATGAGAAGCCGACACCCATTCGACGTCCACGCCTTCGCCTCTCGTTTCGGCGGCGGCGGACATCCCCGAGCAGCCGGAATGAAAATCAATGGTTCCCTCGACGACGTCAAAACAACCGTCCTTGACAGTCTCTTGGCAGAATTTCAAAAATACAAAAATTCATAAAACAGGAGAATAGCGTGCAGTTTCTGATCATATTGGCCTTCGGAATGGTAATGCTGACGGATCAGTTCGCCTCACCCGTGATAATCGCCCCCGGATTCTCCGGCGCCGTTGCCGTTATCACCGCCATCCTCGCGCTCATCCTCATCTGGATTCGACTCGCTCGTAAAAAAATCTTCCTCCGCCTCGAATCGGGCCGACTCCCTCTCGGATCCGTCCAGAGCACGTGCATCCAAGCCCAGCACGGGCTGAGAATCCTCGCCATCGTAGGCCAGGGCCTTCTGCTCTTCGGCACCAACTGGCCAAGCCTCGTCCGATCCGTCATCGGAAAACACACACTCGGACTCGACGACCTGATCATCCTCCTGCCATTCATCCTCTGGCTCGTCGCCGGATACTTCTTCTTCTACCCCGCCGACCGAGCCATACGCGAGTCCATGCTCGGACATATGCTAGATCTCTCCGAACCTGTCCACCCCATCTGGACTCGCTGGCAGTATGTCGATTTTCAAATCCGTTTCCAAATACTCCTTATCGGCCTGCCACTTATGATCATCATCTGCGCAAAAGACATCCTCGACGCTTACGAGCCGACGCTCATCGCCTTCTGCCGACCCATCTTCGCCTTCTTCAACCTCCGAGTCTTTGCCGCCAATACGCCCGAACTCATCCTCGCCGCCTGCGCAGGAGTCATCTTCCTCCTTTCACCATTCATGATCCGACTCGTCTGGAAAACCCAATCCCTCCCACAGGGCCAATTGCGAACCACCCTCCAGCGACTCGCACAAAATGCAAACCTGAACTATCGCGACATCCTCCTCTGGCCAACTTACGGCGTCATCGTCAACGCCGCCGTTATCGGTTTCCTCGGACCCATGCGATACATCCTCCTTTCAGACGGACTGATCGAATCCCTCACCGACGGCCAGATCGAGGGCGTCTTCGGACACGAGGTCGGACATGTCAAACTACATCATCTAACACTCCTGCTACTCTTCGCCATCGTCTCAATGGGACTCGTGGGCCTCGCAGGCTGGCAAATCCAAATCTCCTTCCATCTCAGCGAACAGCTCACTCAGATGATCGTCCTTGGCGCCATCATCGCCGTCTGGTTCATCGCCTTCGGATACGTCAGCCGAAAGTTCGAAGCACAGGCCGACCTCTTCGGTGCACAACTCCTCTCACGTGAATTCGATCGCGGTAATGGCTGCGGCTATCCCAACTGCCTCCGACATCAAACCTCGCCAGAACCCACCATAAACACCAGAAAAGTCTGCATCGCAGGTTCAGAATTGTTCAGCTCAGCTCTTGATCGTACAGCTTCACTTAATGCCGTCCCACGCTCCGCAAATAGCTGGCGACACGGCTCCATCCAACAGCGATGCTCCTTCGTAATCCGATGCGCAGAAGATTTCTCAACCCTCGTCAACTTTCAAGCCAGTATCTGGTGGATCAAAATCTCCCTCCTGGCAGGCCTGGCGGTCTGTATCGTATGGGGGTTGAGTATCGTCGCAAGGTTTATTTAATTTAATACTCATTCTGTATCTTCTTATTTTGTAATATATTACAGATACTCGCGCACCAAAAATGAACCAAAAACCGAAAAATTACCGCCCCACTATCGCCCAGTAGCCGCCCGTGCAGCATGTCTTTCCCGTCTCGCAATCCAGCCGCGGTAGTTGAACGTGTTCACGAACAATCTTCCACGATCTGCCGACGCAGAAATCCTTTACACAAGCTTCATTTTCCTCAGCTTCAATGGAACAGGTGGAAAACAAAATCTGACCCTCATCTTTGACCAGCCGTTCGGCACATTCCAGAAGCTGTCGGCTTTGAATGATGTATGATTGAAAATCCTCCTGCCTCAGCCGCCACCGCGCCTCCGCCCGACGATCGAACACGCCGGTGTTCGAACATGGCACGTCCAGCAGAACAATATCGAACGCTTTTTTAAATTCATCCTTTTCCAGCTGATCGATCGTAATAGTCGTAATTGAATGCAGGCCCAGGCGATCGGCGTTAAGCTGGAGTTTATGAAGTTTGGATTCGGTGCGATCCGATGCGATGATCTGAGCCTGGTTGTCGGTAAGCTCGGCAAGTTGCGTGGTCTTGGTTCCCAGTCCGGCACATAGATCGAGAATTTTCCCGCCCGCTGGCAACGATAGATTCCGCACCGGCTGGGCCGCCGTCGGGTCCTGCACCTGAAACAAACCATCGCGAAAGGCGCCCAGTTCGGTGATGGGAGGATGCTCGATTAGTTCAACGAGGTCGCCATCCTGCGTGAGTCGAACGCGGCAGCCCTGCTGAGTCAAAAGTTCCGCCAGTCGCTGGGCCGACACGCGAAGGATATTCGGGCGAACGTGCAGGCCCGGCCGGGCGTTTCCCGCCGAGAGGATTTGCCTGAGCGTGTCCTGATCCCATTGTTTCGACCAGCGTTCGACGAGCCATCGGGGATACGACCAGGCCAATGACAAATATTCGACCACATCGGCCGGTTCGGGTAACACAGGCTTCGAAAACCGCACACCGGCATTCAGGCCGACGGGCACAACGAATGTCGCGGTGTCAGCATTAATGGAAACATTTTTCGATGCGATCGCCCGCTGAACGTTCCGCAGAACGGCATTGACGAAGCCGACCTGTCGAGTGCCTTGAAAGGCGCGAGCCAGTTCGCAGGAGGTATCGACGGCAGCAAAGTCGGGCACGGAGTCTTCGAAGAGCAGTTGATACACCCCCAGCCGAAGTATCGAAAGGATTACAGGATCGATCTGCCTGGTTCGCCGGCCGCTGATGGTTTCAAGCAGATGGTCCAGTGTCAAACGCCGTTTGATCACACCTGTCAGAAGGTCGTACGCCAGAGGCCGACGCTGAACGGGAATTTCATATCGATCCGCCAGAGTCCAGATGCGATCAGTGGGCAGGGCATGAATTGAATCGTCGCGCAGGGCTTCGAGTGTCAGAAAACGTGAGGCGAGTTCGGGATTGTGTGCGATTTTTTTGTTCTTATTTGACGGGGACGGTCGAGCCATGAGCTAGGTCCCCACACGAGACGAATTTATCTCCCGGTCTGACATGCCGGCCGTTGACGAAGTCCTGCCAGCTCATGAGTTTGGACCCTGCCGGCTTGAGTTCGAGTATCCTTAGCCGCCCGGCGCCTGTCGCGACAGTATAATCGCCTAGAATCGTTCCGGGTTCGCCGCGAGGGGGCGAGCTGGAATCGCCGTCTACAACCTGCGCACGGGCAAGGGCCACATGAAACGATTTTCCGCCCGCGGAAACAAATTCGGAGGCAGCGGCAGGCCAGGGCCAGAGTCCTCGGATGCGACCGGCAATGACGCTCGCGGGTAGCGACCAGTCGATAGGCGAAAGGGCCTTGGACATTTTCGGAGCCTTGGTAACCCTGGCCGGGTCCTGCGGCTGAAGCCTGATTTGACCCTTCTGGATTTGCTGGAGGGTTCGAAGCAGCAGGTCCGGTCCTAGCAGGGCAAGCTGATCGTGCAACTCGTCTGCCCGAATGAGCGGATCGATCGGCATGCTCTCCTGAGCGATAATCTGCCCGGCGTCGATCTGCTCGTTGATCTGCATAACGGTCAAACCTGTCTCGTGCTCGCCATTGATGATGGCCCAGTTGATGGGGGCGGCTCCGCGATATTTTGGCAGCAGCGAGGCATGCAGATTGATGATGCCGCGGGGAAAAGTGTTTATGAGGGCTGCGCCGATCTTCTGTCCATAGGCGACGACGATGCCCAGGTCGGCCCCGTACTGGCCAATGCGCTCTACGATCGCAGGATCGTTGATGTTTTCCGGCTGAAGGATCGGAATATCAGCCTGCAGAGCCACTTCCTTGATAGGCGAATGCGCCATGTGCAGGCCCCTTCCTGCGGGCCGATCTGGAGCTGTGACGACCAAAAGAGGTTTGGCACCCAGGTCTACCAGTCTGCGCAGTGCGGGCCTGCCAAGATCGCCCGTGCCGAAAAATACCGTTTTCATATTAAGCTGAGTTTCGTTGTCTGTCATGCTGCTTATTGTATCTTAAAACCCTGCTGGAGCAAATGCTGGCGCAAGATTTCCCGCTGAGCGCCGACAAGATTGTATTCATCGGCCAGGGCCGCCAGTTGATGATTCGAAAGCAGCTTGTCACCTTTGATTTCGAGTCGGTCCAGGATCGCGCCCACTGCTTCGAGATACTGGAACTCTGGAATATTGAACATTTTTAATTTTTTAGATTTGGCGGTACCGGAACATGCGTGCGCCCAGACATAGATCATATCGCTGGCAGGTCCGGTAATAACGGGGTGCGCACCGCCGGGAATGGCGACGGCATCGCGATTGTGAACCATATAAGCCTTGTCGAGCCCCTGATCGTCGAACAGAAGCTGAACGCCGTAAGGTCCCCACTGCCCGTCGGCAACCCGTGCCAGATGATAATCGACTTCTTCGTGGTCCGACTGGCCGCCGGCGTTATCGTCAGAGTCATGGAGGTGGATCGGCATGCCGGACCACAATCCAGGGGGGCAGTAGGTCTCACCGACGATAAGGTTGGTGGAAAAATCGTCTGTAGTCACTAGGGTTATGACCTCGCGGCGCCAGAGGCCTGTTCCCCGGCGAATTTGTTTCCGATCGCCCGGCTTGACGAAAACGGGATTTTTATTTTTATCGGCGGCTGCGGGCGCACTGAACCAGATCATTTCGCCGCTGCCGGTGAGATCAGCCTTGCAATCCCGGCCGAGGTAAACGGCGGAGGCGTTGGACAGTTCGGGTTCCGCAGCAAAGGGTCCACCCGGCCGAGAGCCTGCGAAGGTTATGCCGGCGGCAGTGATTTCGAAATCGCCGCTGATGGGAATCAGCACATATTCTCTATCGGCGGTTTGAAGATTAAACGGCCCCTGACTGAGATTATAGGCGCCGAAGGCCATATACTGCAGCGGAACATTCGGATCGGCGGGATCAAAGAGTGTCCGCGAAGATTGGCCGTCCCACCGTGCTACGGGATTGATCCTGCCGGATTGAATCGCCTGTCGATATTTGGTCAGTGTTTCACGCATGAAATTTCCTGAAAAATATTTTATAGCAAACGTATCGCATCGCCAATGAATTGATGAAGAAGTTTTTTTTTATTTTATCATTACTCATTCCCGATAGTTTTCAATAGAATATAATATCACAATCATAGCGAGTATAAATGCAATCATGAATTATCGAGTCAATCGTATACAATTAGGCGGATATAGTTTTATCGGATATTCCCTGGCGGGCGAGGAAAGCGTTGTCGGGGTGCCGGAACTCAATGCGTGCTTTGATATCGGCCGTGCTCCCAGCGAAATTCTGAATATTGATAATGTCCTTCTGACTCATGGCCACATGGATCACGCGGCGGGCATCGCGTATTATTTTTCCCAGCGAAATTTTCTGGACAATCCTGCCGGCACGCTGGTGGTTCCCAAGGACCTGGTGAACCCGATCCATCGACTCATGGACGCATGGCGGGAGATTGAAGGCCATCGGACGCCCTACCGGCTGGTCGGGCTGGAGGCCGGCGACGAATATACGATCCGCCGGGGACTGATTGCAAGAAGCTTTCGTACGGTGCACGGGGGTCCATGCCTGGGCTACAGCGTGATCGAAGTTCGGCAGAAGCTCAAACCCGAATATCTGGAACTGCCTGGTCCGAAGCTGGCGGAATACCGTCGAAACGGGGTAGAACTGACTTATGACCTTGAAGTGCCTCTGGTCTGCTATTGCGGCGATACGGCTTATGGTGATTTTTTCGAGCTGGACTGCGTACGCAAGGCGAAAATTCTGATTCTCGAATGCACGTTCGTCGAACAGGGCCACCGGGATCGGGCCCAGGCGGGCTATCACCTTCATCTGGACGATTTTCTGCGTCTGCAATCGCTGCTGGAAAATGAATATATTCTCCTGGTTCACCTTTCGCGTCGAACATCGCTGGCGGCGGCGCGACAGGAATTGCGTTCATGCCTTAAGGACGATCAGTTCGCCCGGCTGCATTTTCTGATGGCGAGGACGCCTCCGAATCGATTTTACCAGCCTGGTCAACCGGGAAATCGCATATAATTCCTCACCATAATCTCAATCGTCCCATGGCTGAAACGAGGTTTTAAAAACTTTTAAAATTTAATTTTTCAAAAAATTAATT
>CAYMXC010000173.1:0-6535 GCA_964394135.1 uncultured Phycisphaerae bacterium | reverse complement strand
CACCCTCAAGCTCAGCAACGAACGTTATGCTTCCTGGAAGGAATTCCTCGATCAGGCTTACTGGTCTGTTGAGCTTAAAGAATAATTTTTATTGCGTCGGACAGTATTCTTACGCTGTTGGTTTAGTGTTTATAACTTCACCAGTGGAACAGGTGTGTCCTTCTCAGGTGCCTTCAGAGGCAATGTCACAGAAAACGTCGCACCTTCCCCACTGATCGACGCAACCGTTATCGTCCCCCCCAGCATTTCGGTCAGTTCCTTCGAAATCGATAGTCCCAGCCCCGTGCCGCCATGTGTCCTCGCTGCCGATCCATCCACTTGTCGGAACTTCTCAAAAATCGTCTCCTGCTTGTCTTCAGGAATACCAGGACCCGTGTCCGTCACGCTGATCCGAACCTGCTCAGGCGGAACAACCTGGGCACGAAGAGTGATCCGTCCTCCTTCCGGCGTGAATTTGATCCCATTGGAAACCAGATTGTAGAGAATCTGCTGAAGCTTGCCAGCGTCTGACTCCATGATCGGAATATTGTCTTCCAGGTTCAGTTCCATCTGTAGCTGTTTCTTGTCAGCTAAGGGACGCACCAGCGTAAATAAATTCTCGCATAGGTCCGACACCGATACTTTCTCGATGTGAAGTTCCATCTTGCCTGCTTCGATCTTTGCCAGATCCAGCAGCTCATTGATGATCCCCAGCAGCGACTTGGCCGAGGTAAGAATATTGTTGGCGAATCGATTCACTTTCGGATCATCCTTCATCGCCGGATGATCCAGAAGCAGCTCCGCAAATCCGATGATCGAATTCAGCGGCGTACGAAGCTCATGGCTTACGTTGGCCAGAAATTCGCTCTTAAGCTTGTTGGCATCGTGAAGACCAACGTTCACCTGCGCCAGTTCACCAAGCTTGGCATCCAGCGATTTGTTGATCGTATGCAGCTGCCGATGCGATTCTTCAAGGTGGTCCAGCATCTGGTTGAACGCCTCCGCCAATTCCTCGAATTCATCCCCAGTCTGAATTTGAACGCGCGTGTTTAACTCGCCTTTGGAAACCTCTTCCGAAGCCTGACGCAATTGACCGATCGGCGCAAGGATCAACCGTTGCGTGATATAGTAAAATACTCCGATCGCACACAGCGTCGCTAACGCTATCGCCGCCACAATCGCTACACGGTTCCACAAAAGCTGTTCGTCCGTCGGATCTTCCGGCAACGTCAGGCTGATCGCCCCGATCAATTCGCCAAGCCGGTATTCTTCTCCGGGAACTACCTGTTGATGACACTCCAGGCACGCCTGACGAACGCGTATCGGCTGGATGTAGTGATATAGCTTTTTGCCGGAAGCATCCCGCTCGATCTGCCATGCCTCCTTGATCCCAGGATCACTGCGAAACCATTCGATCGCATTTTGCGTAAAGCGGTCATTTGGTACGGGGTTCTTCGAAGGCTTGCCTGTCAGCTTGATCAGTGTCGGCAGAGGATAACTGTATCCGCCTTCCTTGCTGAAGTAATAACGTAATTGTTCGGGAGAAAAACCGGCGTATTTACGATGAACTTCGAATGTCAGAAAGGCATCGGCTATCGCCCGTGTCTGCTTGCCGTTCTGCTGCTCCACCAGACCTTCCATCCGGTACCACGGCATCGACAACGCAACCCCAATGATCAGCAGCACCGCCAGTCCGAACAGCATCCGGAATTTGGCAGCCAATGACAAATTGAAAAATCGCCAGTGTGCCAGGGCACTGGTGATCATCGTGCGTATTCTAGCCTCTAATGCATCCTGCGGCATGGCTATAATATAATTCAACTACCGATAATTTGTAAATCGGTACTTTCCAACTTTAATTTTATCCGTTTTGACTTCTGAAGTATCTATTTTATCTTTTATCAAAAAAATCACATTATTCCGTCATCCACGCAAAACGTATTTTATAATAAATCAGAGGATACATCATTTGAAATATCGATGCCTGACGACGGGAAAATTGTGGCAGCTATGTGAAAATTCCCATATAGGGTTATTTGAATAAAGGCCTAAGGGTTAACTTCTTCTCGAATTTGCTCCGCTTCCACTCCACACAAACCCGGTTAGGGCGAATGTGTTGTTCGCCCGTTTAATCGGCAGGGGCGGCCGTCAAAAGCCGCCCCTGTCTTTTAATTTTGCCAAATTAACGAATTCTGCTTTACTCGCTTATTCCGGGCTTTTGCTTTTCATTTCTCCTTCCACAGAACTGGCAGCGCGCGCCATCGGAACCAGCTTCCACCCATATCCCACATTATTGATTCGATCGGAAATCTTGATGGAAATCATGATGGAATGATCGGAAGACTTGAATGGTACGATTGTGTCAATATGTTCCGTTTTGCTGTCGTAGAGATAATCGACCGGGGCGATGTATTGCCAATCTTTGTTTGCGTTTACTGTTACCCACGCGCCGGAAATTTCAGACAAATCATCCACAAGGTCGCACTCAATACGCATTTTGTCCGGACCGGCGAGAGTGCAATTAAGATTTCGAACCTCCGGAGGCGCGTTGTCCACGATAAATGGATCGGACACCCTTGCTCCCGTCAAACCCATGCCCGCAGGGTTGGACAAAGCGTCGGACGCAACAACCTTTATTTCATATCGACCGTCGGGAACCGTCTTCGGATCCCACTGATACATCGGCGACTGAAAATCGTTTTCCAGCTCAACCCAGTAGGGGGTTCCGATGCGATGAAGATAAATGTTATATCGCAACGGATCGTTATTCGGATCGATCGCACGCCAGATAATCCTGTACAACTTGGGGCCGGCAGGAGCCTTCACCGGCATGGCAGGCGCCATGGGCATCGCCGCGCCTTCACCACCGGGTCCTTCCACGTCCTCACCCCCCATCCCGGGTTGTCTATCGGCGACAGACCCCGTATTAACCTGGACAGAGCTGATTTCCGGCGCACGGTTGTCCTGCATATAGGCAATCTGAATCTTTTCAATCACTGCCGGATTCTGATCCTGGGAGGTGAAAGTCAGGCGATATTGAAGATATCGTCCCACAGGGCATGTGATTTTCGATGGTGTTCGTGCATCGACCGGTTTGGACCATTCCGACCAGCCGGGATCGTCAGGATTAGACAGTTCGCTTGACCGTACCGAAACGGTAATGCAGCATCCGGAATCTTCGGGATTGACCGGAACGGCATCAATTACGCCCCAGCGACATATCTGCCCCGCATCGAAAACCTTGCTGGTATAAATCCCGGTTTTTGCCAGCGCAGGACCAAGTTTGATGACTTGGGCGGGTGATCCGGTGGCTAGGATCAATTCCCCGGCAGCAGTGCACCGGATCGCATTGATATTTTTCGATTCGGTCTTCCCCAGAAGCGTGACTTCCTCAGTGGCGGGGTTGACCTTGAAGACCCAGCCATCGGGGCCGGTTCCTAAATAAAGCACATTGTTTCGGATAATCAGAGAGTTGATATCAACCTGATCACGGAATACTTCAGTGACAAATCCCGTAGAATCGATCCGATAGACGGCATTGCCCTTGCCGGATGGCATGGACCCCATAGCCATCGGACCCATCGCTGGCATTTCCGGCATGGGTAGCGGGGGGGTGATTCCAGGCTGACGTCGGGCGCTCAAATCCATCAGAACTTTCATGTTTTCCTTGGACGATAATTTGCTCCCATCTGCTTTTGTGGGCGAATCGCCTTTTTTCTCCGAAATTTTCATCGCGGCAGGCATGTGTGTGCCTATCGGCGATCTCCCTGCCGCGGTCATTTGTGAAACTTCGCCTTTTTTGACTGCGTGACCGTTGGTACCAGATGCCGTTGCTTTCCCGGCGGGGGCGGTGGCAGGTGCGCTTGAGGGGGCTGACGATGTTGACGGAGCAGAACTCGTTGTGGTCGTCGGAGTGCCCTGCGGTTTGGTCAGATAAGACCTAGCCTGTTCCTCATCCTGTGTCCCTGACGCCGTGGCGGCATAAAGGACCTCCTGATCATCGATCGCCAGTGCGCTGACTTCCTTTTCATTCGTATCATAAACCGCCCGGCCGACAAATTTGCCTTCGCGATTTTCAATTTTATATACAATCGCTTCGGTGTCAGTACCAACATAGATGTCCCCGTTCTTCCCGACCGCCAGCGACATCAGATTCTTCTGCTTGCAGGAAAAAATCTCTTTTGATCCCTTCGCGTCGATCAGAAACAGCTTTCCATTCGGACCGGTCGCGGCAACAAGTCGGCCATCGGGCAGGAACTTCATAGACCAGATGTATTTTGCTTTTTCGTTGGAAAATGCCACCTTGCTTTCTTTCCCGTCTGAGGAAAGTAAGATAACCTTGCCCGCCGACCCGCCCGTGCCGACGTAAATCTTGTCCGATTTGTCGATTTCCAGCGAGAAAATATAAGGCTGATCGGCTGTATAAAGCGTCTCCCAGCTTTTGTTTCGATAAATCATCAGACGACCCTGTGGGCCGGTGGCGGCGAGAATATCACCATTGGACATTACGCGAACGTCAAAAATCAGGCTTGCGTCGGTTCGGCCCTTCAGCAGCTTGGTCATTTCGGGGCCGAGCGTGATATGCCCAAGATTGCTGATGGTGATGTTTTCCAATTTACCGGCTTTGAAGTCGGAGCTCTGGTCGTCTTTCCAATAGTTGGTGCTGACTGCCAGGACGCTTGATGATACCAGAACAATCGAAGTCAGAAACAATTTTTGCCAATTCATCTTTTGATGTCTCCAGATTTACTTGTTTCGTGAGATAACGAGATTAAGCTGTTCTTCGCCGGTAATGACATGGCGGGACGCAATCGGCTCAAGCCGTTCACTGGTGAATCGGGCGGTTAACGCAGGATCGGCATTTTCCAGCTGTGCCAGTTTCGACTTGGGCAATTGGTCCAGACCGTAATGACGTATCCCAAGACCTGCTTCACGTGTGTTGATGGCGATATAAAACCGGTCGGCGCGAAATACAAGAATCCGTTTGATCATATCAAAAAGTTCCTGGCAGCTCGTCGGCTTATAGATATATGGAGTGCTCCGACGGTCGATGCCCATTGCAGATTCGATCCCGCCAACTGTCAAATCATATACTCCGTCCGGAAGGTCGCTTGGAACAACAAACTCGAATGTTTGTGTGAATTCAGGCCCCCAGTGACGAGAAAGAAGAACCTGAACCTTCGCCGTCTGACCCGGCTGATAACTAGAACTGTCAAGCCGGGCCTGTATAATCCGGGCTGATTCGCTGCGAGGAAGAACTTCGACGTCGATCTTGACGCTTTTGAATTTGATCCGCTTGTATTCGTTATTCATCATGAGATTGATCGGTTCTGCCACATCGGACAGGAGCATGCCCAGTTCCATATCGCTGCTCACGTTGGCGAACTCGATCTTACCGAACTGCTCAAAATCGATCGTCCCAAAATAGCGGACGACGTGCAGCTCGGGAAGTTCCGTGTTCACAAGGATCGAATTCCGGATGCAAACCATGACCAGCAGCGGAGTAAGCTTCTGGTGCATAGCCAGGTTGTAATGGTAGGTCGATGTCTTGCCGTTAAAGGTCACCTTGATATCCAGCGGGGAAAGTTGGGGAACAGGTCCGACCTTACCTGCCACCGCCGTATTTTGATCGGAATACAACGTACCGATCGGCTCCGTGGGCGACCCCAGCTTAAAGGCACTCTCCAGCGACGGAACAATAGCATGAATGACGCCGTCGGAGAGGGGCAGTTCCATCGGGCCCTGTGCAAAAAAATAATGCCCGAATCCCCACACGCGATCCCCGATGACTTCGGTAACGGTGCCAATGGCGGCCAGACTCATATCGCCGGACGCAAGGGGTACCGCAAGGGTCGATGCAGGTCCGAATGGAAAGCTCTTTGTCTTATCACTCTTGCCATTACCGACTATGCTGCCGGAACCGCTCTTGACTGCTGTCATATTCATCGGTGCCAGTACCGCGGATAGCCTCTGAAGTGTACCGTCGGACATGCCTGAAACGCTCAGCGGCGTGCCCAGAGGAACCAAACCAACCTTATTATTACTTGTCGGTACTGACCCTTTTGCCGGGCGGTCCTTAGTAACGCCAGCCCAGACAAAACGGTCGAATTTGTTCAATGGGGCCGGATCATTAAGATTGCCGGCAGCCATAACCTTCAGTGCCTGTGGAAGAATTTCGTGATCACGCTGAACGAGAATCTCCTGAGGACTCGACTCCGGTGGTACTGCAAGCATTTCCTCGATGGGCTGAATGCCGCAAATGGCAGGGCCGGGGCGGGAAAACGCCCAGCCGAAACTGACGGCACCGATGATCTTGTCCTTGCCGTCCACCGGATCCTTCAGATATACAGGCGAACCGCTCATACCTTCGATTACACCCGTCCGCTCCAGATCCTGACCGGACAGATACACCAGAATTGCGTCGCGCTTCGGTTCGAAGTTGCGGATAACGTCACGTACCTCGAACTGAAAACGCTCGATCTTGTTACCATAAAATATGGAAAGGCCGTACCCTTTCATCCCAGGTTTGATTTTATCAATTGACATATGCCGGCTG
>CAYMXC010000172.1:0-6564 GCA_964394135.1 uncultured Phycisphaerae bacterium | reverse complement strand
CTGCAGCTCTCCAGCCTTATCAAACGCCCGGGCAATTCCCAAAACAAGTAACCAAATTAGAAGAAAAACATTCCTTGGTGGAAAAAACGACCGTGGAAGAAACGATTACGACAGGCCCTGAGTCTCCTGCCGCCGGGCCGGGTGCTTCCAAACCACAGGAAGGATTCGTCGGTATCGGCGCAAACTACGCGGGAGATTTGTTCGGCGAAGTGGAAAGATATGCCCGCCTTGTTTCCCAGATCGCTCCACACGAAGAATTTGACGTCATCCATGCCCACGATTGGATGACTTATCCGGCCGGCCTCGCTATCGCCGCGATTTCCGGCAAACCGCTGGTCGTACACGTCCATTCCACCGAATTCGACAGATCAGGCGAAAATGTCTGGCAACGAGTGTACGATATCGAGCGACAGGGCATGCATGGTGCGCAGCTGGTCGTTACCGTCAGCTATCTCACCAAAAAAATCGTAACCACCCGCTACTCCGTGCCTGAGGAGAAGGTCCGTGTCGTATACAATGCGATCGACACCAATGGAACGCGGCACATGCAAACCCACACCCAGATCGATAAAGATGAGCGAATTGTCCTCTTCCTCGGGCGAATTACCATGCAAAAGGGTCCTGAGTACTTCCTAGCCGCCGCCAAAAAAGTCCTGGAAGTCATCGACAACGTTCGCTTCGTCATGGCCGGCAGCGGTGATATGATCCGACGAATCATCGAGTTGTCCGCGGAAATGGGTATCGGGCACAAGGTCTTGTTCACAGGCTTTTTGCGGGGAGAAGATGTGGAGAAAATCTACCGAATGGCCGATCTATATGTTATGCCCTCAGTGTCCGAGCCGTTTGGAATTGCTCCGCTTGAGGCACTGTCGCATGATGTGCCGGTCATCGTCAGTAAACAATCGGGCGTCTCGGAAATCCTGACGCATGTCCTGAAAGTCGATTTCTGGGACGTCAACGAAATGGCAAATAAAATTATCGCCGTGCTAAAGCATCCGCCGCTGCACAGCACTCTGAAGGAACACGGAAGTTTTGAAGTAAGAAAATTGTCCTGGATTGATGCGTCAAAAGGTTGCGTAAATGTGTATAATGAGTTAGTAGGCCCCCAATGCCGTGTACTCGTTTGAAAATTGAAAATCTCGATAATATGAATCTTTGCTTCTGATCAAGCCCGTAAAACGGCAGATTCTGGTGATAATGCAACGGTGAATATCGAACCGGGGGGCTTCTTGAGAAATAAAGATGGGCTGGTTACTGAGTTTCGAAAGTTGAAGAGGAAGAGATAATTATGGCTTCTGTATGTTTCTATTTCCAAGTGCATCAACCGTATCGTCTCCGAAGATATAGTGTTTTCGACACCGATGCGACTTATTTTGACGAATACAAAAATGCCGAAATTCTCCGAAAGGTTTCCAATAAGTGTTATCTGCCCGCCAATCAACTCATACTTGAGCTGATCAATACCTATGGCGGACAGTTTCGTTGTGCCTATTCCCTCACCGGCGTCGTCCTCGAACAATTTGAACAGTATTGCCCAAAGGTAATCGATTCCTTTAAGGAATTGGCTGCAACCGGTTGTGTGGAATTTCTGGCGGAGACCTATTATCACTCGCTTTCATTCCTCTACAGCCGCGAGGAATTCGCCGAACAAGTCAATCTCCAGCGGGCACGAATCCGTCAACTGTTCGGACAGGAACCCAAGGTATTCCGCAATACCGAACTGATTTATAACAACGAACTGTCGCAGCTGATCTCCCAACTGGGCTTCAAGGGAATTATCTGCGAAGGTGCTGATCATGTCCTGCTTGGACGGTCCCCAAACTTCCTCTACCAACCTCCGCGATGCCGGGATCTCAAACTGCTCTTGAAAAATTACCGGCTCAGCGACGATATTGCATTCCGTTTCGGCAATCGGGATTGGGAAGAATGGCCTCTAACAGCGGAAAAATTCGCCGGTTGGGTCAACCAGGTCAACGGCAACGGTTACGTCGTCAATCTCTTTATGGATTACGAAACCCTCGGCGAACATCAGTGGGCCGACACCGGTATTTTTGATTTCATCCGCCATCTGCCCCAGGCTGTGCTCCGTTACGGCACCAACGATTTCAAAACCCCGACGGAAGTTGCCGTCAGTTACCCGGCGAATGAAGAACTCGATATACCCCACATGGTCAGTTGGGCCGATACCGAACGCGACCTCTCCGCCTGGCTTGGCAATGCAATGCAGTCCAATGCACTGCACGAACTCTACAAACTCGAATCGCAAGTCAAAGCCGCAGGTGATCCTCAAATCCTCGCCGACTGGCGAAAACTGCAGACCTCGGATCATTTCTACTACATGTGTACCAAATACTTTTCCGACGGCGATGTCCACAAATATTTCAACCCGTACGAATCGCCTTACGATTCCTACATCAACTTCATGAATGTTTTGGACAACATACGATATCGCCTCAGGCAAATATCGCATGCACCGAACGATCTGAATATACCACCGACACCTTTGACGACACCGGGCAGGGTCTCTCGTCGTCGATAAGTGTCAGGGTTATCCAAAATCTTGGGAAAAATGAACACTCCGTTATCGTAGGGTAAATTTTTAAAAAACCTTTTAACAAAATGTGCCGGAAGACCGTGAAAAGCATATAGCTGGTATGCGATCTCCTTTTTGTTACAGGGTTCAAATTATCCAGGGGTAACTTTATGGACCGAGAGGTGTTGATCGGCAACGGCAATATGATGGCCGGCCTGAACCATCGTTACGTACTTCGCGAACTTTATTTTCCCCTTATCGGCCAGTCCAATCACATCGGACCCTGCGGATCGCATTTGATTTTTGGGGTTGACAACAAATTCGCCTCCACTCGCGACGAATCCTTCAGGATTCGAATCAAATATCTCCGCGAAACCCTTTGCAGCTCCGTCTCCCTGGCCAATAACCCGCTGCAGATCGTTTGTCACTGCTGTGATGTGATCGATTTCCAGATGCCGATCTTTGTCCGAAAAATAAAAATCCGCAACCTCGCTGATTTCACTCGCACCATTTCCATCTGCCAGCATCAGGATTTTCGGATTTCCAATCGGGGCTTGATCACGAAGGCTTATTTCGATCACCACGTCCAGCGGGTTGTTCATCATGCGGGCTGGCGTTTTCTGTCTGCGGGCTTTCGCGACAAGCAACAGCCGATCATCACTTCCTTCAGTTTTAAAATACCGGAGGATTTCGGCGATTCGCTGGAGTCTCCGCCGGAATCTCCCGATGGCTCACAAACGCAAAGCTTCATACAGACCATTGTCGAACTGGGCGGCTTCCAGGAAAAGGATATCTATCTGGTCATTTTGGCAGGCGATTCAGAGGATGAACTGGCCAAGGCAGGCGAGACGCTCGACCGGATCGGCCCTGAGGAACTGATAAGCCGAACCACCGCTTATTGGCGGCTCTGGTCCACGGGAACCGATATCAACTTCGGCCACTTACCGCCCAGGGCGGTCGATCTTTTTAAAAGATCGCTGCTCACTTTAAGAGCTCATATCAATAGCAACGGCTCTATCATAACCGATTTTCATCCGGAGCGACCCGACGCTCCGGCGCAGGCGTTCGGACGTCTCCTGCCCGCCGCATTCGCTGCACATGCGCTCGACCTGGCCGGTATGCCAGAACCGGCTAAATGGTTCTACCATGCCCTCGGTAAACTTGACCAAACGAATGTCCTTCCCGAAGCTTATACGCCCGATGCCGCATCAATCGATCCTTCGGACGAATCTCCCGCCGATCCTCGAAATATGCAGATTCCACGATTTGTCGGTTCTGCCGTGGCGATCTGGGCAATCTGGCAGCATTTTTTCCGCTATCGCGATATCGAGTTCATTCGACCGCTGTGGTATCGCCTGATCTGTTCCCAGGCCGATTTTCTCGCCTCCGCGATCAATCCCATAACCTCTTTGCCTCCTCCCGCTCCGGGCCTTTGGAATCAGCGAAACGATATCGATATTTTCACTGCTTCCGCATTTTACGGCGGGTTACTCGCAGCTAGAAATTTTGCAATCTGTTTCGGCGACCAGAACCGAACTCAACAATACAAGACACAAGCGGAAAATCTCAAAAACGCCATCGAAACCAACTTCTTCAGCCAGGAATTGCAGCGGTTCGTTCGCGCTGTAACTATTAAGTCACGCAACACAATTGCCCACGATCACGCCTGGGACGCCTGTATTCTGAGCCTGGTGCGATTTGGGGTGATCAAGCCGGATGATCCACGAATATTGGCCACGATCAATGGTCTGTCGGACAAACTTTGGGTCAAAACCCCCATCGGCGGACTCGCAAGATTCGAAGATGATTCAATCGACCACAATCGAAGCGGTATCCCAGGCCGACCATGGATCGGCCCGACCCTCTGGCTGGCAGATTTCATGATCGCCCGGACAAAACAATTGCACGACCTGAAACAAACCCTGCCTCTCTTCGAATGGGTTCTTGCCAACGCCGGTGGAACAGGATTGATCGGCGAATCGCTGGACCCGATGGGACAAAACAGTCCGGACTTCAAGCCTTGTCTCTGGGCACATGCGGAATTCATCATTGCCGTCAGCAACTACCTCGAAAAACTCGAACAGCTTCACGGCTGCTCCTTCTGTGGCCAGCCGATTTATCGAATGCGAAGACCCTCTCCGGCACAGGTTCGACTCCAGGACATTCTGGACCGTTATTCCGAACCGCCATCAGCTGAACCTCAGACCAATACCATGGTTACCTTCATCCATGACGGACAGCAGGCAACCATGACCATTGACAGCAGAGAATGTATCGGCTGCGGTGTCTGTACCGTCAACTGCAGCCAAAATATCCTGCTCGTTACCCATGACAAGGCACACATCGATAACGCACAAGTGATCAACTGCGATTTATGCATGCAGTGTACGGAATCCTGCCCGGTGCAGGCCATCAAAATCATTTCGTCGGAATCGGGGACAACCAACTATGCCGGATAATCAAACTACCGTCCAGGAACTCAAAAATCTTATGAACGACTTCGTTGCGATGCGAGACTGGTTCCAATACCACGATCCTAAAAACCTCTCCATGAGTATCGCCATAGAGGCAGCCGAGCTCATGGAACACTTCCAATGGCTCCGAAGCGACCAGATTGATGAGGCTCTGACCGATCCCGATACTCGCCGGCAAATCGAAGACGAACTGGCCGACATTCTCTCCTTCATCCTCTCATTCGCCAATACCCTCAAGATCGATCTGTCCGATGCGCTGCAAGCCAAAATGAAGAAAAATGAACAAAAATATCCCCCTGACATCTACCGTGGCAAATTTAAACTTTAAACGCTAGAACCCTACATCGCAGGTGCCTGCCCAAATTCTCGGCAACCGCGAAACACCATTTCGCCCACTATTATTCTCGCCCCTTTTTGCCATTCATACTCCCCTTGTCATTCCCGTCTCCTTTTTGCAGTTCACACTCCCGTTGTCAGTCCGCACAGGCGGGAATCCATCTTTTCTTCAATGGGTTGTTTTGGGCTGGACGCTATGGTCACATTCTGACTGGTTTCACCATTTCCTTATTCTTCCCCACCAGGCGGAGTCGGCGACATCATAGGCGTCGGCGTTAGAATAGGCAGGTGCTGACGCAATCGCTGGCGAAGCTGGATTCGGGTTGCCCTTTCATCCTGTGGCCGAACCGTCTTATATAACACTTGAGCGGGGGTTTTCCATTGCTGAAATTCCATCAGCGGTCCCCAACGCCCGACCCGATGAATCGTCAATTTGTCGCTGTTGAGTCTCATGATCAGCGGCGGAACGATCGACGAATCGAATCCATAGGTCCGGCTGAGTCTAAAAATTTCGCTCCAGTCCGCAAAAATGAAATCAGGACTTACACCAGCCAGATAATTCCGCGCATCACGAATATTTTTTCCCGCGGCCTCGGCCAGATCGTTTCGATTGAAAACTGTCCAGTAAACGGCGTTCCCGCGAATGTAAAACGGCCGCGCATCGCCCACAAGAAGGGTTTTGGCTGTCGGCATCGTGTTGACTGTAGCAAGATATTCGATCCCGGGAATCTTGCCCGCTAGAAAATAGCCATGACCGCCGAACCACTCGATAATCTTGCCGTCCGAGCCACGCATGCTCCGGTTATATCGTGCATAGCCCTCTGAATAATTCAGCCATGCCCCAACCAATAAAACAATCGTCATTAAAATCATAAGCGGTGAAAATTTCCGCCAGCCGTATGCACCTGCTGATCGGCCAACCATAAACGGCAATATCACCAGCCAGGGAACCAGAAATCTCGCTTGAAGATGAGTCGCAAACAACCAAACCATGCACTGAAGTACAAATCCGGCAAGTAAAAGCCAATCGGTCAATTCCTGCCGACGGGTAAAAAAGACCAGCCATGGCAAAATCAGTAGTGCCAATCCAAACTTCGGTAAATCCAGAATCGGCGGCGGAGAAAGGATCTTTTGCGCCTTGCCATATTCGCCTCGCGCGCGAAAGTTCTCGGCAATGAAATTGTCAGCCCGCTCATTTCGAAAACCGGCGCTATAGAGCTT
>CAYMXC010000171.1:4510-6570 GCA_964394135.1 uncultured Phycisphaerae bacterium | reverse complement strand
CGGATCGTCGTATGTCGCCTGAGTGGTAGTGAGGTTCCAGAGAAATTTGGGCGCGGAGATATCCACGAGCATGCGTTCCGGGAGGACGTAATATTTTTTTCCATCATAGGCGCTGAGGAAGAAGCTGATCCCGCTTGGCATGATGACGGTCCAGAGGAGGGTGTAAGGAGATCGTTTTTGCAAGTAGCATTCCGCGTGTACAGTGCCCGGGGCGATCATAATGGTTTTTTCTGTTTTGAGTGGGAATGAGTCACCGGTGAGAGCCAGGCGGGCTGAACCATTGATTAACTGCACGATTTCTGGTGACCGGTGATTAATCAGGGGATAGCCGGCTTCGGTCGATTTGATATCAGCGTCGGATGAATTATAAAAGGGCTCCGTGTTGACCAGGTAATGAAAACGTCCCTTCTGCAAATTTCGTATCATACGTTCAACGGCTTGTCGCAGCATTGGCATAACCTCGCGTAGAAAAGTCCATATGTCATCGCTTTTCTTCCATGTCATTTATTTTGACGAATTTTATCGAATAATGATAGATTAAAATTTAGTGAGTTGTTCGGATGCAGCTGAAGGCTCAAGAACCGGATTGAAATCGTAGGCGCTATTTACGAGGGCTTGATTATGTATCGAATCGGCAATGAAGAAGTGCAGGAAGTGGCCAAGGTGATTTTTTCCAAGCAATTGTTTCGCGTTGGCGATCCAGCCGCGGGGCATTTGCAGGAGACGGACCGTTTTGAACAGGAGTGGGCCGAAAAGATCGGAACCAAGTATGCCCTATTGATGTGCGGTGGCGGAACGGCGGCCCTGGTCTGTTCGATGGCAGGACTGGGGATCGGCCCTGGGGACGAAGTGATCGTTCCGGCGTATACGTGGATGGCGACTGCGACGTCGGTTCTGGCGGTTGGTGCGATTCCTGTGCTGGCGGAGGTCGATGAGACTCTGGGCCTGGACCCGGACGACCTGGAGCGTAAGATCAGTCCGCAGACGCGGGCGGTGATTCCGGTGCACATGATGGGCCGGCCGGCCAACATGGAACGGATCATGTCCATCGCGAAGCAGCGGGGTCTGAAAGTGGTGGAAGATTCCTGCCAGATGGTGGGCGGCAGTTATAAAGGGAAACGAACGGGCAGTTGGGGTGACGCCGGTGCGTTCAGTTTCAATTATTATAAAATCATCAGCAGCGGTGGCGAAGGCGGTGCGATGGTGACGAGCGAACGTACGGTATATGAACGGGCGGTGGTGTATCACGATTCCGGGTCGGCGTTTCGGCCGAAGGCGGCGGAGTTTTCGATTCCGATTTTCGTCGCCCAGCAATACCGGACTAATGAAGTGACGGCGGCGATTGCCCGCATTCAGCTACAGCGGCTGGACGGGATTCTTCAGGACCTTCGGCGGGTGCGAAGATCAATCGAATCGCATTTGGCTGAGGTTCCAGGTTTGCGGATCGCACCCAACAATGATCCAGAGGGCGACTGCGGAGTAGCGGTTGTCCTGCAGTTTGATTCTGATGCGAATGCCAGCACGTTTGCCGAGGCTGCCGGCGTGGGCGGGTATCTGGGCATCAATCACGGGAAACACGTTTTTGCCAATTGGGAACCGCTGATTGCCAAGCGTTATTCGCATCATCCGGATATGAATCCGTTTAATTTTGCAAAGAATCGCGGGCTGAGAATGAACTATACGGCGGATGTCTGTCCGCGGACGCTGGATTTATTGCGGCGAACGTTTTTCATCAGCGTAAATCCTGATGCGACGGAGGCCCAGATTGCCGAGATTGTTCGCAAGTGTCGTGACGCGGCGAAAAAGCTGGGGTAAAATCCTCTGAGGAGCAAGTCGATGTTTTCTAAAATTATCGATATCAACGGCATGATCGGAAGCTGGCATGCATTTAAACTTCGGTTTCACGATGCCCAGGGTCTGCTGGCCGAGATGGACCGCTACGACATGGTGGTCGGCGCCAGACCGTCCGAAAGGGATGCGGAGTGGTACCGCACTGCCGCCAATCGCTTCTACAACTGGCTGGCCAGCAGCCTGACCCAATTCAAGATCCAGGATCTGAC
>CAYMXC010000171.1:0-4500 GCA_964394135.1 uncultured Phycisphaerae bacterium | reverse complement strand
CCGGCCGGCGGCAACGGGGCGATTCGGGAGATTGCCGAACGATCGTCGGGAAGGATCAAGTCGTGTTACGTTTTGCAGTCGAACCTCGGCAGCCGGATAATGCCTGCCGCCGATGTGCTTCTGCGTCAGCTGCGTCAGGAAAAGCCCGTGGCGGTCAAATTGTTTCCCAATATGCACCGGTATCCGGCGGATTCATTTTATTGCGGCGAGTTGTTTGAAGTTTTAAACGAGCTGGCGATGCCCGTTTTGTTCGACAGCGATCAGCAACCGCCGTATCAAAATCTGCCGAATCTGGCCCGGTCCTATCCTCAGATCAAGTTTATTCTGCTTCGTAACGCACTCAACAATTCACGATATACTTTGCCGCTGCTGAGAAAAACGGAAAACGTTTATTTTGACGTCAGCATCATGCTGGACACGGGCTTTGTTGACGAAATCGTGACCCGAATGGGCAGCGAACGATTATTGTTCGGAAGCGGGATGCCGTTTTATGTTCCCGCCGGCGGACTGGGTGTGGTTCTATACGCCCGGATTTCCGATCAGGACAGGGAAAACATCCTCTGGGCGAACTGGAACCGCCTGGAAAGGAGTATCGCATGGACACGATGACGATTCGCGAACAGGGTTTTGCCGGCCGGCCGATCGATGTGCCGATAATCGATGCCCACACGCATATTTTGGGATATTGCTACAACGGATGGTATCAGTCGATCCAGACCAACAGCGAAGTCATCGCCCTGATGGATCATCTGGGAATCAACTGCATCGTCACCGCTCCACATAACCTGGTGATGGGCGATGTCGAGACGGCCAACGATACGGCGATTGCGGCGGGGGAGGAATATCCGGGCCGGATTTACGGATATATAGTCATTCGGCCTCAGCAGGGGCTCGACGAGATTCGCGCCATGCTGGCGAAATATTCCGCCAGTAAAATTTTCGTTGGTTTGAAATTCCTGGCCGGCTATCACGGACCCCTGGCATGCCCGGAATACGATTATGCTCTGGATTTTGCGGCGGAGCGTCGGTGTCCGGTCCTGTCGCATACATGGAGCAACGCTCCGACTATGGCGGACGTGGAGCGTGCGGCTAAGGCGAGGCCGAGATTGAAACTCATCATGGCGCATCAGGGCGGCGGCAGTGCGGAGATGACCGATCAATACGTCAAAGTGATGAAGGATTATCCCAATCTTTACATGGAGATATGCGGATCGCTGTACAATCGCTATTCCATGGAGGAAATCGTTGAACTGGCTGGGGAAGATCGTGTGATTTTCGGCACGGACCTGATCAACGTCGAGCCGCGTTACGATTTCGCTCGAGTGGTTTTATCAACGCTGACGGATTCGGTGAAGAAGAAAATACTGGCGGAGAATTATCTGCGACTGCTGGACGATTCGACGCTGGGCCACATTTGCCTGGAAGAAAAATCGGCTTAGAGGCTACTGCGAATTTTTGGTTTCCAGGCGATTTACTTTTTCCGCCAGGTCGCGGTAGGAACTGACGACGTCGCGGCACATCACATCGAGTTTTCGCCGCAGAGATCGGCGTTCGCGGATCACTTTTCTCGCCAGATTCCGGATTCGCATGAGGCGTTTCATTCGGATTTGATTTTGCCGATGCTGTTCGATTGCCTCAGCGATTTTGGAGGTCATTTTTTCCAGGTCGAACGGTTTGACGAACATGTCAGTTGCGCCGAGCCGCATCGCTTCGATGGCACGTCCCAGTGTCGGGTGGCCGGTTATAAGAATGATCGGTCGTTGCCGACGTGCCATCATCGCCGGGATCAGATCCAGTCCGTCCATGTCGGGCAGCATGTAATCGACGATGACAACCTCTGCGGATTTTTCCGCGTCGAGGTCCAGTGCCTCCTGGGCTGATCCGGCGGTCTGCAGTTCCGCGCTCAAGGTATGTTCCAGGTGGTCGTGCAGCATTTCAGCGATATCGGGATCGTCTTCCACGACCAGAATGCTGGGCCGCTCGCCGGTGATTTTTTCCATTGTGGGGGTCATTTCGTTCATCATGGTGTTTTATCCTTTCGCATCCGTGCCTTTGGCATGTTTGACGGGCAGCCTAATAAAGGCCGTTGTGCCAAGACCTGGCGTACTTTCCAGCCAGAGGGTTCCATTGTTGGATTGTATATATCGATAGGCCCGGGAGAGTCCCAACCCGCGTCCTCTTCCTGCTTTGCGGGCCGAGAAAAATGGGTCCATCGCTCGGCTCAGCACTGACGACTCCATCCCTGGGCCGTTGTCGCTGATTCTCAGTTGTATAAATTGTTTGTCGTCTTCTGCGACGGTTTGTATTTTGATCTGCAGCGAGGCGGGTCCGGCGGCTTCCAGTGAGTTGCTGAGGATTTCCTTCACCGCGTAGGCCAATTGCTGCTGATCGCAATAGACCTTATCGGCACTGTCGCCGATTTCGATATGAACCTGTTCGGGCTTGAGATGATTGCCCTGCACGAAAGTTTCCACGGTCTGCTTGAGCAGGTCGGGTATATTGAACATCTTCAATTGGGGTTTGACCGGTTTGGCGAAATCCATCAATTCGGTGATGATTTCCGAAGTTCTCTGGGCCTGTTTGACGATCACTTCCAGTGCCTTGTGTTTATCGGGGTCGGGTTCCTGATCCTGCAGGAGCTGGGCTCTTCCGCTGATGATGGCCAGCGGATTGTTCATTTCGTGTGCTGCGCCCGCCGCAAGTTCACCAATAGCGGCGATACATCGTACTTCCAGCAATTTCTGTTCCAGTTCTTCCATCTGCCGCGTCAGGACCAGCAATTCTTCCGCCAGCCTGTCTTTGCCTTCGATGGTCAGTGATTGACCAAGTGCCAGGCCGCACGCAGTGCTCAGTGCGATGATTTCCTGCTGTTCGCGGGACAGGCGATCGATCAGCAGCGAATCGGCTGAAATCAATATTCCGCCGATGACCATGTCGCGACAACTCAGCTGGATCATCTTGATCGGATGCGGACTGAGTCGGCGAGCATAGTGTGCGATCATTTCCGCCAGAATATCCGGCGGGTCGAGAATAAACCCGTTGTTTTCATCCGAGGCTCCCTGGGCAGGGGCCTGGATTTCTTCACGGGGCAATTCAAAGAGTTTTGACTGCGTTTCGTTTTCATCGGCGCAGGCGGTTTCCAGAAATCGGTTTTCGTTGTCCTGTCGATATACCACCACTGCCGGCACATCGATGGCAGAGCGAATTACCGAGGCGATATGCTCGAGCATCTGCACCACGGGCATCGATGGACTCAGTGCCCGGTGCAGTTGATTGATGGATTCGAAATATCGGCTTCGAGACTTGAGCTTGCGGTTGCTGATCGTCAACGATTGATTGAGCCGTCCGAGTTCGGCGTTGGCTGCCTGCAGGGCCTGCTGATACAGTTGTTCACTGCTAAGTTCATTGAGTCCGATCAGGGCCGACCGATCGCCCATTCGCTTACGCAGGTCCAGTAAAATCTTCTGATATCCATCGGCGGAGATTCCCATCCGCTGTGCCATCGGCTCGGAGCGGTCCGCCAATATGAAATTGCCCGAAAACCCGATTCGCTGCTCGCGGGCGATCAGGTCCGCCAGGTAGATCACGTCGATCAGTTCGCGAAATTTGATATTGATGGGCAGACTGCTGGATTTGTGATGGTGAAGCCAGGCTGCATGAACGATCGCTTCCGGCAGCTGCCAGTGTTCCGCCAGTCGTTTTCCGATTGCGGCGTGGTCCATTCCCAGGATTCGCCGCTCCACGTCGGCGATGCTCGTTCGGTTGTTTACCGCTATTTCCACCACGCGGGCGAAACTTTTCGGCAGGCACGTATCCAGCGCCACTTTACCCAGATCGTGCAGCAGGCCGCAGACAAACACTTCGTCCGGATCGAATTTTTTCCCCGCCAGCTGTTCCACGATAAGCTGTGCACCGCATGCGACGGCCAGGCTGTGCTTCCAGAATTCCTCACGATTGAATACTGTCGGAGGATGTTCCTTTGCCTGGTCCTGCTCGCGGATTCCGAATGTTTCGAAAACCTGAACGGAGAGCACGGCGCTGCGAATCGCGTCAAAGCCCAGCATAACGACCGCCTTGTCCACTGTGCCGATGGAATCGCCCAGGCCCAGATGAGCCTTACGGGTCAGCCCCAGAATCTTGGCTGTCAGGGATTGATCCGATTCGATCAGTGAGATAACCTCGCGTACCGATGTTTCCTTCGCGGTCGTTGCCTGCAGAACCTTCGTTGCCACCACCGGCAGAGTCGGCAGCGCCTCTAGCTGTCGGACGATCAATTCCACCCGCTTGGATCGAGTCTGCTCGGATGACATGGTATCGGTTGTAATGGGTTCGCTGGTCATATTTTTGTACCTTCGCATTCGTTATCGGTTTTCGCCGTCAGATGGCCAAAAGCTCGCAAATTCGTCCGATAAGTTTTTCCACGTCGAACGGTTTTTTGATAAAGTCATCCGCCCCGGCTTTGATCAGATGTTCCACTTCGTCCGGGTTGACCACGCCGGA
>CAYMXC010000170.1:0-6612 GCA_964394135.1 uncultured Phycisphaerae bacterium | reverse complement strand
CCCGCATATCGCGGCAAATCCTCCTCATAGAATCCTTCGGATTGCTCAAACGGTTCGGTATCAAGATTATATTTCCCCCTTGTGAATTCGAACAAACCCGCACCATGAGTATGGAATTCGCTAAATCCAGGCAGCACAAATGCCCCACCCAAATCCACCCCATGATTTTGTCCCCCGGCTTGCAGCCTGATCTTTCCATCCTGAACGACAATATCCATCCCACGCTTCAGGCCGTCCGAACAACACAAGATTCCATTCGTCAATCGCAT
This sequence comes from uncultured Phycisphaerae bacterium, assembly GCA_964394135.1. Classification (GTDB taxonomy): domain Bacteria; phylum Planctomycetota; class Phycisphaerae; order JAAYCJ01; family JAAYCJ01; genus CAYMXC01. Next base: position 6,343 of record CAYMXC010000170.1, on the reverse strand, counting down.
CAAACACCCTGCCTTCTGTTCATTAAATCTAGTCCCAAATAATCATGGCTACGCTAACCCAAAACGACATCCAGCTCAGATTATACTTCCCGCAGTTGAAAATCAATCTTTACCACCTTGGTTATCGCTTCAGATAAGACCTGTTGTTCCACGGCGTGACAAATTTAACCTCCTTATCATTTATATTAATTACAACAACAAGCCTAGCTTTGATCGATTGCATAATTGAGTCAAAATTCCGAAACCCCAAAAAAATGATGACATGGGGGTTTTCCACATCCAATCCACAAAATTTCAAAAAAGGTTAAACCCCTTGGCTTTTTTCTTGACAGCTTGCAAATATCTAAAGATAATCCAATTATGGCGTATACATAAAAAATGAATTGGCTAGGGCATACGTAATAGACCCGCAAGAAATCGGCTGATTATGAAATGCTTTTTTCCGCTTTTTAAGGATGAAGAAATGAGTAGTAGACGAACTCTATCCACGCTTTATTACCTGCCTGTTCTCCTGGGGGTTTTCTTATGGCAAGCCGGTTGTGGTTCAGGAACTTCTCCTACCGATGTCATCACGGCTGGGGATACAACCCTTCCGACACTGATTCTTACCTGCCTGACCGATACATCCGACGGCCCGGCTCTCGTCGGTTTGGGCGGAACATATACCCTGACATGGGAATTGCTCAACCCCCCAACGGATGCAATCGTCAAACTGTATCTCGACAATGACGGCGAGATCAAATCAGATGGACAGAGCTACCTTATCTCGCCCGAAAGCGGTGTGACGGCTACTAATAAGACATACGACTTTACTCCAACAAAGGATACGGTTCCGACCGGAAAAGATTATTATCTTGTCGCTCAGTTACACGCCGGCGGATATCTCTTTGATACGAGAGTATCCCTTCAAAAAATGCGGGTTGGCGATGGCGGCGTCATTGTCACCAGTCAGACGGTTGCAAGGAGTCTGGCTCGTGGATTGCCCGTTGATGTTACGTGGAACTTGACAAATAACATTTGCGAAGACCTGAAAGACAAAGCTAAATTTGTCAAATTATACCTTGATACTGTTCCGTATTTCCGGGCAGGACAATCCATCGAGGTTACACCTGAAGACGGAGTCGATGGCTGCGATGGGGCGTACACCATTCAGACCGGTGAAGTTAACGGCCTAAGTCTCAACGTCCCTTATTACGTGATTGCCCGTCTATATATCGACGGATTGGATACGGAAAACGAAGTTTCTCGAAGCGCATCCAAATCTACGATCACGGCACTGACGTCTTTAAATATCACTGCCCCGGATAAGGATGTCACTTCAAATCTTCAAGCCATTCCTGTTTCCTGGGAAGTGGTCGGCCGGCCGACTACTAATCTGAAGGTCGAAATACTTGCCAAGATCTATCCGGAAGTTGCCAATGACCCGGATCGCATTATCTCGCAGGAATATTCCGCCGATCAGGGAAGCGGTCCAGCTGATGCAAGCAAACTTTCTTCCGGAACCTATACGATCGTCGTCCGATTGTTCTCGCGGGATACGAATGGCACAAAAACGATCCTCGATACCGCCCAGGCCAGTGGGAAGGTCATCGTTCCAGGTGGATACAATGGTTCCTTCGACCTCAGCGACATGTCGGCCATCGTGGACCGGAATTATTCCCCTGTCGACGGTGTTGTCTTCACCGGTTTCAACATCAATGACGAAGCCGGGTTCGAAGTGGCCGGCGTCGGCGATATCAACGCCGATGACTTCTCCGATTTCATGATTTTTGCACGAAAAGGCCAGGAATACACCGCGGGCAATGCAGGTTCCGCCTATCTGATTCAAGGGCAGGAATCTTTTACATCCGGTGTCATAAGCCTCAACAGTATTCCCTCGCCAAATGCCGCAAACCGCCCCGTCCAGGGAACACTGCTATTGTTCCCAATGGAAAACCTTGCTACCTTACAGCCGGGAACAAACACCACGCTCGGAGCCTTCACCGCCATCGGTCTGCCGGACGTCTCCAACGATAACGCAGGCGATGTTCTGATAGGCTGCCCGGACGCAGCACCATTGGAAATTACATTCGCAAACCACACCGACAGTGAGGTGACTATTACCGATCAATACGGACAGGCAAGATCGCTTCCAGTGGGCGCAGGATCCTCCGAACCGATGCATGTGCCCACACAGTTTCATATCCAAGGCCCATGGGGATCCACATCCACAGTGGATTATTATGGTCTTTTCGGTTCTGTAACCGATAACCCATCTTTAGGTCCAGGCATCCAAACATTTCACTTTCTGCCCGGCGATACCATTCATATAGATATCATAACAGGACCGATGACAATTCTTACGGTTGAACATTTTCGCGCTAAACGTGGTGCAACATATCTGTTAACCAGTCAGCGATTAAATTCTGAAGAATATCAAAATAGTGTATATGATCTAAATAAAGTTGGCAGTCCGATTGAAGACGGCGTAAGCGATGCGGCGTTACCAAACAACGGCTTGACTACAATAGGTGTCAAATACACTCCGGAACGATGCGAAATGATCACGTGGATGGACACCGATGCCGGAAATTGGGGCTCGTGTCTGTCCGTAATTGCAGATATGAATGGAAATTCTTATCCGGAACTGCTCATTTCTGTGCCCAATGCCGATGTAACCGATCTGGCGGATCCTGCACATGTGAATCCAGACTATGTTCCCAGGGCTAAAGCCGGTCTTATCAAGTTCATAGATTCTTCTGTACGGCACAGCAGTATTGCAACAGGTAACATTGGATCTATTTCCTGGATGTGGGGAGAATGGGTCTACTTAATGCCTTTCAACGGCAGTTCCGCCGGGGTCGATGGTCAGGATTATCATGTCGATATCCTTGGAGCTCAACCGGGAAGCGAATTACGTGCCGCTTCGGGGCTCGGACGATTTGACGGTGTTGCCAATTTTGGCGGTAATTACACCAACGGCGATTACGATGGTGATAACACGCCTGATTTTATTGCCGGTGCACCTGGTGAAAACAGCAACGGCGGATCAATTTATGTCGTCTATGGTCGAACGATCTTTGGCCGCCGTTCCGCATCGATAGACTTGGCCGATTTTAACAAAGCCATCAATGTAGGCACAGAACCCAGCATCGAGGTGCCGGGATTGGGCATCAAGATCACGGATACCACACCATCAGAGCGATTGGGCGAAGTGGTCAAGCCCGCAGGCGACTTCAACGGCGATGGATTGGCTGATGTTATGTTTGCTACACCAAATGTCAATGCTTCCGGCCGAGCAGAAGCAGGACGAGTATTTATCCTGTTCGGGCAGAAAAATCAGATCGGCGACTTCACCCTCGAGCAAGTGGATAGTCATTTGGGAACCCAGTTGCCGGCTTTGATCTTCGAAGGCCAGAATCCATTCGACCACCTGGGAACCCGCATCTGCGGCGTATACGATGTAAACGGCGACGAAATCGTTGATATTCTTCTCGCCGCCCCCGATGCCGACGCACCACGCAAAACAGATTGTGGAAAAATTTACTTGATTTATGGAAAGAAAAATATCATCAAGACTGACCCGGCCACTAGGTTTAAATTTGTAGATTACGATAACGACGGTCAGCCTGATGAGTACTGGAACATTCAGAGCATCGGTACTACGCTGCCGGGAGCTGTCTTTATCGGCGAAGCTGACAATACACATCTCCAGGCACTGGCACCAGCCGGTGATGTCAATGGGGACGACATTGGCGATTTTATTGTAGGGGCACCCAATACGAATGTCAGTACGGTTCAGCTTAATGCCGGAAAGGCTTACTTGATCTTTGGTAGAAAATATGTACTTTCCAATTAGCGTATACTGAAATTGATTAATAATAGGAGCTTAGGCATGGCGAATAATTCTCTGGTAAAGTTTCTGTTGGTTGTTTTGGTGACGGCGGGGTTGCTTGTCCCGGCCGGTTGCTTGCCGGAAGGACTCAGCCTGATCGATAACTATACATCACAGGACACACAAACTGGAAATGAAACAGGGACAGAAACAGGAAACCAACAGAGTGCGGGCGCATCGACGCAGGCTCCTACGTTGACTATTACCGCACCCCCCAGCGATCTGACGGTCGCCCAAGGCCAGGGTGTCATGGTCACATGGCAAATCCAAAACCTCCCTTCTAACTCGAAAGTCAGTATTTATTACAGGGCAACCACCGAAAAAACCAGCAAAGTCCTTATCAGTGATCTGGCAACTTCGAATGTCGGTGCATGCCAAATCGATACTTATAGTTTTACACCAGGACTGGTGTATGTCCTGACCGTTGTCCTCAAAAGCAATGGTACTGAATATTCAGCCAATGCCACAGGAAAAATCACTATTGCCGCTCCCTCTCTCACAATCAATTCACCTTCTACCGATGTCATTCTACTGCCGTCTGAAACACTGACGATCAATTGGACCGGAAAATATATGCCCGCCGGCTCCAGTTTACAAACATTTTTCGATACTGACACAACCTATAATAATGGTAATGAAATAGTCATAAATTCTGATTTATTTTCTGCTAGTAGTGCTACACAGACCGGAAACATAACCATCCCCGCGACCACTCTCTGGAATAACACTAATGTAAAACGCTCTATTTCTTATTATCTCGGTCTTCGGGCGTTGAAAAACGGCATAACCACAATTGCCGGTTATGCCCCAGCCAGCGTCAAGCTATATAATGGCGAAGGATTCAATCTAACCTTCCCGACCACCAATGTACCGCTTCAACCGGGACAAAACCTGACGGTCCGATGGACCACAGCGGGCGTTCCCGCGAGTCTGAAAGTCCAGGTTATTCTGGTTGATAAGATCGACGGCAGTGAGATCACCGATAATCAACTTTATCCCGTTTCGTCCGGCGGAACTCCTATATCTACACAGAACCTCAATCCCAGCCACAGTTATGATGTCATAGCCAAGCTTATCGAAAGCAATAATGGGACCAACACCGTAATTGCTGTTCGAACATCCACAGGAGCTGTGGGTATAACAACCACTGGTTCAAGGGCTTATATCTCTAACGCTGCACTGACGACAACCGACGGCAGGGTTTATGTCGGACTCGGTAACTCTTATGACCTGACATGGGAGGTCATTGAGCAGCCGATCGACGCCATGATCAAATTATTCCTTGATGTGGATGGTGATATAGCGACAACCAGCGATCAGATTGAGATTACCCCTGCCGACGGCGTTGATGCTTCGCTCAAGAAATATACCCTCACTCCTGCCGAACCTGCATTCACCGGCCATACCGGACAGGAACATTATGTCATTATTCAACTTTTCTCGAAAGGTACAAGATTTTGGGAAGAAAGCACAAAGGGCAAGGTTCGAATCGGCGAGGGTGGGATCACGATTACAGCACCGGCGGCCGATATCACACTCCAGTTGGGTGACACGACCGACATCAAATGCACAACCACCGGTGATATCTGTACCAAATTCGGCGGTCAGACAAAAGTCTTAAAGCTCTATCTGGATGAGACCAACGAATATCGCGATGGGCAGTCGATCGAAATCACTCCTCCGACCGGCATCGACGCCTGTGCGACCGACACGTTTAACTTTGATCCGTCATTGAATTCGGCAATTACAACAGACAAAACATATTATGTAATTGGACGCCTCATGATCGACGGCAATACTTATGATGAGAGCCGTACAGCTTCGACCGGCAAGATTACCATTCCCGGCGTCAGTCTGACTGTTCTCACACCCACGTTGCCCGACATCACATCAAACTTCAGCAATATCAATGTAACCTGGGAGATTACCGGCCTGACCCTGACGGGCAAAAAGGTCCGCTTCTATGCAATTAATGATCAAGGCGCTGAGATGGATATCACAGCCGATCCCCCTGCGATTTATGATGCCGACGCATTTGCAGGGATTGCCGACGCATCCAAACTGCCCCCCGGCACTTATACGCTGCGATGTGTGGTCTTCGGCTACGATACCGATGGTTTTCCGGTCGAATTCGCTTCCGCTGACGCTCCGGCCCGAATTATTATTCCCGAGGGATATAACGGTTTGTATGATCTGAGCGATCTGGCTGCTGAACCGACCCGGAAGTATTCTCCAATCAACGGATATATTTTCAAGGGATTCAACATCAATGATATGGCTGGATGGGAAATCATCGGCCTGGGCGATTTCGGCGGCGGAAGCATAGCTCGTCTGATTAATCCCAACGACCCCAATGAACCTTATATGACATCCAAAGACGGTTTGGCCGATTTCATTCTGTTCTCCCGGTTTGGTCGATATGGAACCAGCGGTCAAGTAGGTATCGGCTACCTGATTTATGGTAAGAGC
>CAYMXC010000169.1:0-6657 GCA_964394135.1 uncultured Phycisphaerae bacterium | reverse complement strand
AGTGCCCGCATGATAATTTTCAACAGGGAGGAGAATATCTGATCGTCGATATCGGTTTGCGGCAGATCGAGAAATGCCGTCACGAAATCCGGGTTTTCGATGATCATTGCCGCCAGTTGATCGACAGCAATGTCTTCTGATTTCACCGTGACTTGTTCCACAGAAACGATTTCCGGGTTTATTTCCATTCCCTGATGTCGGGCCTGTTGAACCGCCAATCCCAGATGGGCCAGGAGCCAGTTATTTTCCGGCTCAAGCTTGTGCGCTCGCTGCAGATGGAAAATTGCCTCTGGTAAATGGCCGACTAATCCTTCCGCAAGGCCAAGTTTCCAGTTAGCGTCTACACTCTCGGGCCGCAATCTGCATGCTTTGTGTAAATAGGGCAGGGCGTGCCGAGGATGGTCCTCGGCAGAGAAAATCAGCCCAAGGTTGTAATTGATTTCATAATTGTTGGGATATTGGCGCACCAGCGACTTCAATATCTTGGTTGCCAGGGTACCGTTTCCGGCCAGGAAATAACTCAGGGCTTCTTTTATCCGGATTGCCGGATCGCCCGCGTTCAGCTCATGCAGATGAGTGTATTCCTGGCTGGCCTGCGAATAATTTCCCTGCTTCTGGTAGCACTGAGCCAGAAATGAGATAATTGCAGCCGATACGGTGTGACTTTCCATCGCCCGATGAAGATAGCGAGTCGCTTCTTCATATTTGCGTTGGCTGATCAATTGCTCCGCATGAAGACGACAGGCCCGCGAATGGTAAAATCGCGACAGGTGTCCCTGCAGGCCGCCCTGATCAACTAATTTGTCTAGAATTGCGATTGCCTGAGGATACAGACATTCCTTGAAATACTTCAAGGCCTGCTGGTACAGCTCCTTGTTGTCCGCACTTTTTCCGAATGACATCATTTTTCCAATCGAGGAAAGATATTTTTTTACCACACTGTTTCTCCCAGTTCTTGGCGTTTTTGCAGTCGCTGCCGCAGCGACTTATTTTGGGGATGGCGATGATTCTGACCATCCCTGATCTGTAAATCTGCGTTATTTCTATTTCTCTATCGGCGCAAGATGGGTGGGCAATAATTTTCGAACGGGATTTATTGGTGAGGAATAATCAATACTGTCGGAAACGTCCTATAATCAGACGTCAAGTATGTCACCATCACTTCATCTGCCGGCGAATCCCTTTTTCGAATTTATAGGCCAATTACAGGAGCCGATCTTTTTCGCCGATACACACAGTGCCGAACTCTTTATGGTTGTGAGGTCTATGGTAAACGGAACAATCACGAAGATGGATTTGTCGAACCCGCAGGTGAAAAATCTCTCTGCCTGCGAGGCGGCTTTGATTTTATCCAAAAAGCAAAAAGAACTAGCCCTTCGGGTTTTGATCGATCTATCTCGGGATAACGATCCGGTTGTACGTATTCGGGCTGCGGAATGCCTGATGGAAATCGGCAATGAGCGAGCAGTGATGGGGCTGATCGAGTTACTCGATGATCCGCACCCCAAGGTTCGCATTACCGCTATCGGAGCTCTTGGATGTCTTCGCGCTCATATTGCGAAAGATCGTTTACAAAAAATACTCGAGTTCGATCCAGAAATTTCCGTACGTATTATAGCGGCCAGGAACCTCGGACGACTCGGAAACAAGGACGGCCTGGTTTTGATACTCCGGTTGTTTGACAGTGAGAATGAATATTTTCGACGTTTGGCTGTAATGGCGTTGCGTGATATAATTGGACAGGTCTTTTCACCGACTGAGGATGGCATTAAGTCTGCGAAACGGTACCTGGACATGAATCTGAATAAATACTTTTCAGGAGACTTAAAATGAAACGTCCCATGTTCGTCCCGCTTACTCTAGTCAGTTCTCTGTGTGGTTTGCTCGTTGGTTGCGATGAGGAAGTTCGCGATACTGTGGTTAGCGGTCTTCAAAGTGGAGCGACGGAAATCGTTACGGCTTTGATGACGGCTTTGTTCCAGAGCTTCATGAACGATGACTCCACAACTACAATGCTGAACGTTGTGCAGCAGGTCATGTCGGTAATCTTCTAGAAATTGCTTTCCTCGACTGTAGAGGTGCATCGGACGATGCGCCTCTGCATTCATGAAAAGAGATATATAATTTATGGATATGATTCTGAAATCCCTATAGATTATTTGTCGGTGTCGCTTTGATCCGGTGCATCGGCCTGGCTAGTGTCTTTGGCGCCGTTATTTTCTTCTTCCGGCACCACACGTGCTACCGCCACCAGAGTGTCGCCTTCGTCTACCTTGATCATCCGCACGCCCTGTGTGTTTCGTCCGATCGGCCGGATGTCCTTGAGCGGGAAGCGTATAACGATTCCGTTTTTGGTGATCAGCATCAATTCATCTTCGTCGCGGACACTCTTGACTGCCACCACCCGGCCATTACGGTCGGTGGTCTTGATATTGATGATCCCAATTCCACCGCGACTTTGCGTGCGGTATTCCTCTACCGGCGTTCGTTTACCGAATCCGTGTTCGCACACGGTCAGAATGTCGCCGCTCGGATCGACGATGGCCATATCAACCACTTCGTCACCTTTCCGCAACTCGATTCCCTTGACTCCTCGAGCTCCGCGTCCCATCCCGCGGACATCTTTCTCGTTAAACCGGATGGACATGCCCTCGGCGGTTGCCAGAACGATATCGTTTTCGCCAGTTGTCAACGCTACTCCAATAAGCGTGTCGTTGGGGTCCAGTGAAATTGCGATGATGCCGGACGACCGTGGATGCGAGAATGCTTCTAATTCCGTCTTTTTGACTACCCCGGCCTTTGTTGCCATAACTACGAATCGGTCGGCGAAATCCCTGACAGACAAGACGGAGGTGATTTGTTCGTCCTGCGACATTTTCAGTAGGTTTACAATCGCCCGACCCTTGCTTGTGCGGGACATTGACGGGATATCGAATACCCGCAGCCAGTATACTCGTCCGCGGTTCGTGAAAAATAACAAATAATCATGTGTGCTCGCGATAAACAAATGTTCCAGCCAGTCACCTTCCCGGTTTTCCGAGCCCCGCACGCCTCGGCCACCCCGTCCCTGCGTCCGGTATACGGTCAGAGGGACCCGTTTTATATACCCCTCATGGCTGATTGTCACAGCCACTTCTTCTTCCGCGATCAGATCTTCGACATTGAATGTAGAAAGTTCTTCTCCACTCACCTGCGTTCGACGTTTGTCGCCGTATTTTTCTTTCATTTCATACAGATCTTCGCGAATGATGTCGCTGACCAGTTCGTCATTACGCAGAATGGCTTCGTAACCATCGATCTGTTCAACGAGCTTTTTATATTCGTCCGCCAGTTTTTCCAGTTCCAGGCCTGTCAGCCGCTGCAACTGCATAGCGAGAATCGCCTCAGCCTGAGGCTCGGTCAGGAATTGGTCGGAAGCGGATTTTTCTTTCACAAATTTTTCCGGCAGCAAACCCTTAAGTGTAAGTTTTTCGGTGACTCTCAGCGGTTTGGCCATCAAACGTGCCTTGGCATCGGCGGGATCTTTGCTAGCACGAATTAGCTTGATGATCTCATCGATGTCAGCGACCGCCAGCAAAAGCCCTTCCACAATGTGTGCACGCTGGCGGGCTTTTTTCAGTAAAAACATCGTGCGCCGGCGAATCACTTCCCGCCGATGGTTCAGATATGATTCCATCAACTCGCGCAAAGTCATTGTTCGTGGCTGGCGATTGACCAGGGCGATATTGATGATCGGGAGTGTACTCTGCAGCGGTGTATATTGATACAACTGATTGATCACCAGGTCGGCGTTTGCATCTCGCTTGAGTTCCACTACAAGCCGCATTCCGTTGCGGTCCGACTCGTCCCGTACATCCGAGATATCGGCGATCGTTCCCTGCTTTACGCAATCTGCGATTCGTTCGACGATCGTCGTTTTGAGTATCTGGTAGGGAATTTCATCTACAACAATCAGTGTCTTTCCGCCACGGCTTTGCTCGGTATGGATTTTGCCCCGTACTACCACGCTGCCCTTACCGGTCTTGTATGCCTGGATAAATCCGTTTCGGCCGCAGATAATTCCACCTGTGGGAAAGTCAGGGCCTTTGACGATTTCACACAGCTCATCGATGCTGATGTTCGGCTTTTCCAGCAGTTTGATCAGCCCGTCGCAAATCTCGATGAGGTTGTGAGGTAAAATATTTGTCGCCATACCGACAGCAATACCCGTGGATCCATTGACCAGCAGGTTCGGAAACTTAGCCGGCAGAACCACCGGTTCTGTTGTTGTTTCGTCGTAATTGGGTTGGAAATCTACCGTCTGGTATTGCAGATCTTCCATCATCTCCATGGCAGGAGCACCCATTCTCGCTTCGGTGTAACGCATGGCGGCGGGTGGATCGCCATCAATACTTCCGAAGTTTCCCTGTCCATCGACCAGCATGTATCGCATGTTAAACGGCTGGGCCATGCGCACCAGAGTCGGATATACAACCTGTTCGCCGTGTGGATGGTAGTTACCCGATGTGTCACCGGCAATCTTGGCGCATTTACGATGCTTTGATCGCGGACCGAGATTCAGGTCGTGCATTGCAACCAGAATTCGCCGCTGCGAAGGCTTGAGCCCATCCCGAGCGTCGGGAAGGGCTCGCGACATGATAACGCTCATTGCGTAAGTCAGGTATGACTCACGCATTTCTTCTTCGAGAAGTTGATCCTGTATCTGTGTGATAATCGGCTCAGCCATTGAATTTTATCCTTTTGGTTCCATCCAAATTAAGAGAATAATTATACCCAGAAATGGTTCCGGTTTCCATTAGCAAAGAGGGCTGTTCGAGGAATTTTCAGCCGGCCAAACAGGTAAAAAAGTGAAATATCAATCCGGACAGCGATGTTTGCCGGTCATGGGTTTGGCATCGGGCTTGAGGGGCAGAAACATCGCCCGTTCAATGATTATTTTTCCATCGCCGCACTCGTTTTCCACATCGCCGAGATATTGAAATCCCATTTTTTGATAAACATGAAAAGCGCGGTCGTTGTCCTGCATTGTTGTCAGTTCGATCCCATCTCGCCCCGCCTGTTGTGCATCTTCGATCAAAATGGTCATGAACTTGTGCCCCAGTTTTAAGCCCTGGTATTCATCGGAAACTCCGATTCCCAGGAGCGGTACGGGTTCGTTGAAATTCCATAGGAAGAAGTATCCGATTATTTTTATCCCGTCAAATGCAATATAGACCCGATCTTCCCCTGAAACCGCCCTTTCGATCCGCCGGGCGATAACTGTTTCGGTTGTCATGTGCGGTAGAAATCGTCGTTTCGATTCGGGACTCAATCCATCAAAAAAGGCGATCAAACCCGGCCCGTCCTGCAGGTTGAGCTGGCGAACAATGATTTCCCTGCCGTCAGGAACGATAATCCGGCTGCGAATACTGTCTTTGGCCATAGTCGTTTTTCCTTAAGTCAAAACAAGCATAAGTGAAGTCTTATTGTCCGTCAAGTTCGATATTTTATGTAATCCCTCGGAAGCTGTGAAAAAATCAAAGATTTCCAGAGCACCTTTTCCTCCGCAAACCGCGTCATTTCCGTGGCGGCCTTGACAAGTCCGCGAACATGGAACCGCGGAACTTCCTCTTTTCCTTGATCCACACCCGATATATTTTTGAAAACCGGTTCTGGCAAGAACATTTTGCCGTAAAAAGGCGAAAAAACAACCGATATGGCCCACACCTCGCCCGGCTTGATTTTTTCACAGCTTATGAGGGATTACGTGATGCGGATGATGTTTCTTGGTATCCGGGATGACATTTTGTATAATTGTAAGATACGCTTTTTGGCAGAGAATTTGTAATTTTAATTCCCGGTTATACGGGGTTCAGGAACAATAACAATTTGGAAAGGTTCAGATAACGATGTTTGAATCGGTGCCGACAGATTTTGATTTTCCGAAAGCGGAAGAGAAGGTTTTGAAATTCTGGCAGGATCAGCAAGTGTTCCGCCGGTCGATGGAGCAGCGGAAAGGCGCAAAGCCGTTTATTTTTTATGAAGGGCCTCCGACGGCCAACGGCTTGCCGCATCCGGGTCATGTTCTGACACGTGTGATCAAGGATCTTCTACCCCGATACAAGACGATGCGTGGGTATTACTGTTCTCGCAAGGCTGGTTGGGACACCCACGGTTTGCCGGTGGAAATCGAAGTGGAGAAGGAGCTTGGCATCGACGGGAAGGAACAGATTGTTCATTACGGGGTGGAGCCGTTCGTTCGGAAGTGTTTCGATTCGGTTTTCCGATACGTTAAGGAGTGGGAGGAATTGACAGAGCGGATCGGCTTCTGGCTCGATATGCACGATCCATATGTAACCTGTACGACACAGTATGTCGAATCGGTCTGGTGGGCGCTGTCGGAGATTTTCAAAAAAGGCCTACTGTATAAGGGATACAAGATTGTTCCGTATTGCCCGCGATGCGGGACGGTGCTGTCAAGTCACGAAGTTGGCCTGGGCTATAAGGACGTGGAAGATCCGAGCATATATGTGGCGTTTCGGACGAAGGCCAATCCAAATGAATATTTGCTTGCGTGGACGACGACGCCATGGACGTTGATTTCGAACGTAGCGCTGGTGGTGCGGAAGGAATACGATTATGTTCGGGTGAGGGTGGGGCTGGACGTTTTGTTTGTGG
>CAYMXC010000168.1:0-6658 GCA_964394135.1 uncultured Phycisphaerae bacterium | reverse complement strand
CATAGTATTCAGGGGGCTGTCTCGCCTATGCGATTGTCAAAGAACTAAAATCAGAGTAGACTTTTACCGATTATGAACCTAACCGGCTAAGCCCTATCCTAAAGAAAACCAAGCATATTGTCAAGCCAAAAAGTATTATAGAAAGCCTTAAATCATTAAAAATCATGGTTTTTCCCCTGTTAAATTATGTTTTGGGTTCCAGTGGACTTTTTTCTTGACCACAGGGACACATCCGTTTATAGCATGATGAGCCTATGGGCGTGAGCGTCTTGAGGATCCATCGGGTTGTGCTGGCGCCGGGGGGGTCACAGTGAAGCCGGGTTTACGGAGGCGATATCCATGCCCAGGCGGGAGCATATAGTAAGATGATTATAACCATTGATGGCCCGGCCGGCAGTGGGAAATCGACGATTGCCCGATCTCTTGCAGATCGGCTAGGATGGATGTTTCTCGATACGGGGGCGATGTATCGGGCGGTAGCGCTGCTGATCCAGCAGGAAGGTGTGGATTGCGGGGATGTCGGGCGGATTGCGGCGCTTGTCCATGGGGCCAAGATCGATCTGAGCCGGTCAGAGTCGCAGATGTTGGTTTTTCTGAACGATCTTGATGTGACCGATCAGGTAAGGACCGAAGCGGTTTCCGAATTTGCCAGCCGGATTTCCATGATTTCCCAGGTTCGCGAGGCATTGGTTCGCAAGCAGCGAGAACTGGCCGGTCGATATGGCAACGTTGTTACGGAAGGCCGGGATCAGGGATCGGTGGTTTTTCCGGATGCGGAATTGAAATTGTTTCTGGACGCCGAGGTGTCGGAGCGTGCCCGGCGGCGGTACGAGCAGCTTTTAGGCCAGAATCAGCCGGCCAATTTCGATGAGATTCTTGAGGCATTGAAACAGCGTGATCATCGGGATAAAACGCGGGCTGTGTCGCCGCTGGTGGTTCCTTCTGGCGCGGTGGTGATTGATACGACGCGGATGACGCCCGGGGAGGTTCTGGATCGGATCATAGAATTGGTGGACGAACGGAGCAAACGATAATAATGCTGAAAATGCGAAAATGGTATATTTTCTGCCGGTTTTGGTGTCGGTTTTATTTCAATCTGCTGCATTTCGGTCGTGTGTATAACCGGCACTTTGTTCCCATGGAAGGGCCGATCCTTTTCGTGAGCAATCACCAGAGTTTTTTCGATCCTGTGCTGGTGGGCTATGGTCTGGATCGGGAAGTGGACTATATGGCGCGCGACACACTTTTTCTAAATCCTGTTTTTGATAAATTGATCCGGTCACTCAATGCGTTTCCTGTGAAGCGTGGTGAGGCGGACCTTGCTGCGGTGAAGGAAACACTTCGGCGGTTGAAAGACAGCCGGGCAGTTCTTTTGTTTCCTGAAGGGACTCGTACCGTAGACGGCAGGATTGGCGAATTCAAGCCGGGCTTTGCGTTACTTGCCCGCAAGGCAGGGGTTCCGATCGTTCCAGTGGTTATCGACGGTGCCTATGATGCCTGGCCCCGGAGTTCTCCGGTTCCGCGTGCACTGATGCCGATTCATGTGATGTACGGCAAGGCGTTTGAGCCGGAAGAGGTTAGGCGGTATACGCCGGAGGAATTTGTAGAGGTGATACACAGGCGAATGGTCGCGATGCAGGACGAGGTTCGGCGGAGAAGGGGGGAGCGTCCTTATCATTATGTTCATGAGGTGAAGCATGCAAATTCTGCTGGCTAAGAAACGTGGTTTTTGCCCCGGTGTTCAGCACGCGATCGAAAAGGCGAAGTCCGCATTGGCGGTTCATGGTGTGGTTTACAGTCTTGGTCCGATCATACACAATCAGCAGGTTGTGACGGAGTTGACACGGCAGGGGCTCAAGATCGTGGAATCGATCGATCAGGTGCCGCGTGGCGAGACGGTTTTGATTCGATCGCATGGGGTTGGTCCTGCAGTTTTTCAGGAGGCGAAGAATCGGAATCTTACGGTTATCGACGCGACGTGCGTGCTTGTGAAGCGTGCACAGAAGATCGTCCAGGAGCTGGACCACGAGGGCTATCAGGTGCTGGTGATCGGCGATCCGAATCATCCTGAGGTTCGTGGAATCGTGGGCTATGCCCAGCACGTGAGGGTTATAAATGAAGAGGCGGATGTAGATGCGTTATCTTCGTCGGCGCGGGTGGGTGTGGCGGCGCAGACGACTTTGAGTCGAAAGCATCTGGCGCACATGGTTGGGAAGATTATCGAGCACGGGTTCAGCGAGATTCGGCTGGTCAATACGTTGTGTGAGCAGGCGGTGGGACGTCAGCAGTCGGCGGTGGAGCTGGCGAGGCAGGTGGACGTGATGTTCGTGCTGGGGGGAATGCATTCGGCGAACACGCGTGAGCTGGCACAACTGGCCCAGGATTGCGGGACGCGGACTTATCATCTGGAAGATTATTCGCAATTCGAAGCGTCGATGATAGAGGGAGCGGAGATTATCGGGATTACGGCTGGGGCTTCGACGCCGGAGTCTATCGTTCAGGCATTTGTCGAGGGGCTGGAAAAACATAAATGACGCCAATTCCTCCGAACATTCTGAGCTGCTTTCGCCGGAACTTGGAGGCAGTGGATTCGGTTAATACTGAGCTGGCCTGTCTGCTGAGGGATTTTGTCTGGCCGGCGGAGTTGAAATTTATCAGGGCGCTGGACGATACACCGACCGCATATGGTCCGACGCTGAGCAAGTCCGGGTGGTTCGGTGCGTCTGGAGCGCCGAAAATTCGGGAGCAGGTGTTGTGTGAGCAGTTTGTCGCTGGTACGTCAAACGTGATTTTTGCAGGGGTTGGTCAGGGTTTCGGCCTGCGATTGCTGCTGGATCGTCTGGCGCCGTATCAAATGATTTTTGTGTGGGAGCCTGAGCTTGCCCATATCGCGATTCTTCTGGGGCTGTATGATTTTTCGGCCGATCTGTCGAGTCGTCGATTGGTATTTCTGACCGAACCTGCCATCAAGACCGCGCTGGTGAACTATTTTTCCGAGCATCCGGAATTTTCACCACCGATGAAGATGCTCGGCTGGCCATGGTTAGGCGATGCTCAACTGGCGCAATTGTCGAGGGGGATCGAAGAGGCGCTTGGGGAGATTACGCCGAATTTAAATCAAAAAGCCGGCGCAGCGGCGTCTATGATTGAGCAATATGGCGTGGGGGTTTCGGGCGGAAAAATCGAGCGAGTGGCGATCGTTTCGCTCGTGTCGCAGTGGCAGGAGAATCAACTGGCGAGGGACCTGGCGTGGGCGGCGGAAAAAAATAAACTTCATGCCGGCCTGTTTCAGCTTGATCGGCCTGAACATGGCAGTTCAATCGGTCTGATTCGTTTTCTGGCGGAGTTCAAACCACAGGCGCTTTTTTCCGTTGGAGTGGGACGAAGCAAATGGACCATTGAGGTGCCCGGGAGTTTACCGTTTTTCACATTTCTCTGTTTGCCCGGAACGGTGCTGGGCGAGAAAATCGTCAGCAATCTGGGCCGGCCGGGAGAAAACGAGCGGTGGGTGCTGGGCAGCCGGCAGGACGCGGCGGAACTGGCAAAAAACGTCGGCGAGGGAAAATGTTTTTTCTTAGAGGCGGCGGTTAACCCTGAAGTTTTTCGTCCAGTTGATCAAATTGCGGATTGTCAGCTTGCCGTTTTTGCCGATCGGCCGGAAATGGACCCGTTGAAGCTCGGCATTCGCCAGCGATCGCATCAGGAGCTCTGGCGGGAAGTGGGGCGGTTGATTGCCCGAAATCCGCTTTCATATCATACTGCGCAGGCGGAAGTGCTTGTATCGAAGGTGTCTAATATAACTGGCATCAAGCTGTCCGATCCGGAATTGCTGAAATCCTTTGTGCAAATGGTTAGAAGTTATCTGGGCCCGGCGATGTCTGCGACGTCGCTGGTGGAGGAGCTGATTCGGTCGGGGCTGAAGATTCGCATTTTCGGCAGCGGCTGGGAGAACGTGGAGCAGGCAGCTTCATTATCCCGAAGCGTTCCGGAACGTTCGCAGGAGATTAACGATATTTTCAATCGCAGCGAAGCTGTTTTGGTGGTTGATCATGAAAGCAATCGGCGTGGGATGGTGCTCGATGCGCTGACGGCGGGTCGAATTGTGCTGGTCAAACGCCTGCCCGATGATTCGCTGGCGGGCATTGGGCTACCTGATGAGTCGCTGGTTTATTTGGAACCGGCGGTGGACGTTTTGAGTCAATGGCGGAAGATTCAGGCTGATCGGCGAAGGCTTAAGGATGGGGCGCTGCGGGCGCGGGAATTCCTGGTGGAACATTTCAGTTTTGCGGAACACCTGCGAAAGATCATAGCTGGATAGACACATCAGCGAGGGCAAAGAGCGGAAGGATTTGTGACTTTTACCTATCCCTGAAGCGTGTTTGATGGATATAATTTCGTACTTATATGACGACACAGGTAGAGACATCACAATTACAGTGGCTTGACATTCCGTTCGACTCGGAGCATCCGGTGGCGTTCGGGGTCAACGTATATCCACACCAGACTCAGTGTCATTACGACATTCACGTGGGGCTGGAGATCGGGATATGTCTGTCCGGGGCGAGCCGGCGATGGTTCGGGTCGCACACTTTTCAAGCGGAACGCGGCCAGGTGTGGTTTGCGGGTTTATGGGAACCCCACGGATTCGAGGTTATCAAGACGCCGGCGCGTCACATGGTCATCGAAGTCATGCCGGAGTTTATCGATACGTCGGAACCATTTACCTCGTTCGACTGGCTTAGGCTCTTTAAGGTTTCGCCGGATCGGCGTCCGAACGCTTCGGATAAAAAAGACCGGGATTTTGCCCTTGCGCAGGCGAAGCGGCTCATGAACGTTATTCGCGGGGGGCACGATCCGAACTGGCTGATACGGACGAGGATCATTTTGCAGGAATTCATTTTGTATTTTTCCGAACGGATCAGCGAGACGTCGAAAGGCAGCAAGTCGGCAGAGCCTTTCGGTTTGCGGCAGAAGATTCTGCCGGCATTGATGCTCCTGGAGCAGAAACGATGCCAGAATGTGTCTATTGTAGAGGCGGCCAGGGCGGCGCACATGGGTCGATCTTCGTTTTCACAGATGTTTCGCGCTGCGATTGGCGTATCGTTCGGAAAATACTGCCAGCGGCGTCGATTGGCGGGGGCGATTTACGAGTTACGGTCGACGGATTTGAAGCTTGCGGCGATTGCCCAGCGATGGGGATTCTGCGATGCGGCGCATTTTGTCCGGCTTTTCAAGTCCGTCATGTATATGACGCCGAGCGAATATCGTAATTACTGGCTTAATCCGCAGCAGCAAAAGCGCTTGCTCAAAGCTC
Organism: uncultured Phycisphaerae bacterium; assembly: GCA_964394135.1. Lineage (GTDB taxonomy): Bacteria > Planctomycetota > Phycisphaerae > JAAYCJ01 > JAAYCJ01 > CAYMXC01. Next base: position 1,344 of record CAYMXC010000168.1, on the reverse strand, counting down.
TGCCGGTTCCCTCGATGAATGTTCCCATGTATCAGGAATGAAGTTTTGATAGTTGAAAAAGGTTGTTGAATCTATTATTTGAGGAAGGGTGACGAATGGAAGATATGATCATAATAGGAATCGTGGTGGCGGCGAGCCTGGTAGCGGGCATTTTCATGTATCGGTCGATGAAGGCGTCGGGTGGCTGCGGATGCGGGTGTCATGTCGGCAAGGGGCAGGAAGGGCATCACCATGACGGGGAATGCTGCAAGAATTCCAAATAGAATCAATATTCGTAATATGCGGGCTGGTCAATAAAATATGGGGGGCGAGTTCAACTTTGCCTTGAGAGAGGGGCGGTCTTGTTATAAAATTACTTTTTCTTATTCTTCGATAACTGTCGGTGAGGAGCCGATGGTTATTTGTTTTTAGATGAGGTATTTTTCGTGAAAATTTCCGAGTTGCCATCGCAGTACAATCCGCGTGACGTGGAGTCGACGATTTACCAGTTCTGGCTGAGAGAAAAGTGTTTTCATGCCGCGCCGGAGGCGACTAAAAAATCATATTGCATCGTAATTCCTCCGCCGAACGTTACAGCGGCACTGCACATGGGCCATGCGCTCAATAACACGCTGCAGGATATTCTGATCCGGTACCATCGAATGCTGGGCGTCAATACCGTGTGGATTCCCGGCACCGATCATGCCGGCATCGCCACGCAGACGGTGGTGGAAAAGCGCGTTTTGAAGGAGCAGGGCAAGAAACGGACCGATTTTGCGCGGGAAGAATTCGTCGCCATGATTCAGGCGTGGAAGGATGAATACGAAACGCGTATTCTCGACCAGCTCAAGGCGATGGGATGTTCCTGCGACTGGGATCGCACGCGGTTTACGATGGACGAGGTTTGTGCCAGGGCGGTGCGGGAGGCGTTTTTCAGGCTATTTAAGGATGGGTTGATCTATCGCGGCAAAAGGCTGGTGAACTGGGACCCAGCGACGCAGACGGCGCTGGCGGACGACGAAGTGGAGATGCAGGAGATCGACGGACATTTCTGGTATCTTCGCTATCCTCTGGTTGAGCCGGTGATGATCAAGGGTAAGCAGATCGATTATATCACGGTGGCGACGACGCGACCTGAGACGATGCTTGGCGATACGGCGGTGGCGATGAATCCGAAAGACCCGCGGGCGAAATATCTCGTTGGGAAAAATGTGAAACTGCCAATTGTCGATCGGGTCATTCCGATCATTGCCGACGATTATGTGGTTCTGGCGGACCCCAGCAGCGAGGACGCCAAGGCCCAGTTCGCGACCGGATTTTTGAAGGTCACGCCGGCGCACGATCCGAACGATTACGAAATCGGAT
>CAYMXC010000167.1:0-6686 GCA_964394135.1 uncultured Phycisphaerae bacterium | reverse complement strand
CATTCATGCCGCCACCTTCATAGTGCCCGCAGGCGATACGTGGATTGCCTTGTCCTGCGGCCGGCACATCGTGAACCATGGAATAAGTACGCACGATCCCTTCAGCCTGAACTCCCGCCTTCCGGAAAACGACAGCAGATGGTTGCCTTCGGGCTGGATCAATCAAAACTGGCTGACACATGTGATATTTTATGAACTGGTCGAAATCTTCGGGTTCAATGCCCTGGTCGTCTGGAAATTTGCCGTTTACATTTTAATCACCTTCATTCTTTATTTTACTGCAAGGCTTGCCGGCGCGGGCTCCATTTCCGCTGGTGGTTTGGCCTGTCTGGCCCTTTATGCCGGCAGGACTTTTCTGGATATTCGACCTCAGGGATTTACCAATCTGTGCGTGGCTGTATTCCTGCTGGTTCTGGTGCTGACCACTTATCGCAACTATCGTTATATCTGGCTGGCGGTTCCGCTTCTGGTGCTTTGGTCGAATCTTCACGGCGGATACATCTACGGCTTCATCATGATGATTCCGTTTATCATTCTGCATGCACTGTCGGCTTTTTTCCCTAAGCGATTTGTTTCCATCGGCCGGCGGGGCCTCCTGCATGCCGTTGGCGCGACCATCGTCGGTTTTATTGCCGTGGTCTTGTTGAATCCCTATCATCTGACGAATTTCACCCATACCTTTGTGATCAGCATCAGCAAGGATGCCGCCCTGTGGCGCAATATTTCGGAATGGGCGCCGATTTTCGACTGGCGTAATACGTTCGGCGATCGGATTTCCTTCCTTGTCATGCTTGGCCTGAGCGTGATGATTCTTCTGGGTTCGCTGATCGTCATGCTGATCCGAAAAAAAATCAGCCCGCCGTTCGATCCGGCCTGGCTCGTCATTGTGGCGATGACCGTTTATATGGCGTTCTGTTCCCGGCGATTTATTCCCATTGCCGCCATCGCCCTGGCTCCGTGGACCGCGGCAATCCTAAGCCGAACATTTTCCCTGCCTGCAAAATTCGATTGTATCGTAAATTTTCTTCCGCCCGTAGCGGCGGCAGGTTTTGGAATTGTTTTCGGGTGGATGTTCATGAAAGGTTTTCTCTATCCGGTTCCACAAGATCTGCGGACCGACACGATGTTCATGCGGATGACCTTTGCCACGGACAAACCCTTTGACGCCTGCGAATTCATAAAATTGAACGGCTTGTCGGGCAAAATCTTTCAGCCGTGGACGGAAGGGGGGTTCCTGAACTGGTGCCAGAATCCCGATCCGATCAGTGGCAAACCCCCGGTGAGCGTTTATATTGACGGCAGGGCACAGGCGGCGTATGAGCCGGCTGTCTTTACACGATACATCACCATCATGGCCAGCGGGCCGCTGGCCGATGAGCTCAGAGCGTCAGGCCGGCGTCCAACCGGATCGGACTATGCTCAGATCGGTCTGTGGCTCGATCAGCAGTTTAAAAATGACGGGGTGACACTGGTGCTGGCGTCGACTCACGCGGCGGATGGCGTTTTTTTGACTGCCATGGAACATCTTTCGTCCTGGCGGATAATTTATCTGGACAATCGCTATATTCTTTTCGCCGACATTTCGAACGATCGATTGCGATCGCTTTTCGACGATCTGATGGCAGACAAGCTGAAATTTCCCGATGAATTTTCCCGTCTGCTTACCCTGAGTTATCATTACATTCGGGCGACCGATACGCGGCGAGATAAGGGAGTGGCCTACGCCATGGATGCCTTCCAGCTCAAACCTTCTTCCATTGCTCTGCTGCAGCTCCTGGCGGCGGCACGCGATCCGAAATTTCGGCCTAGCGTGGAAGACTTCTGCCGGACGTTTCTGGCCGATTTCAAAAAACATCAAACCGAATATCGTGAACGAAACGGCTTTCTGCTTCGTGAACGCTCCGCAGGCATGGCTGAAAATTTCCTGAATCGCAAATAAAAAAAGGGAACACAGATTTGTGCTCCCTTGCATATTCAATCACAAAATTTTCAACCGAATTACTTGGCGGATTCCTGGGCGGCTTCAGCCGGCTTCCAGTTGCGTTTCATCGGCTTGACAATCAGGCCGTCGCGAATGGCTCGCGTTGAAACCTTGATCCGGCAGACCTTGCCTTCGATGACTGCGCGAACAGTCTGGATATTCGGTTTGAATGTTCGTTTGGTGATTCCGGTGGTCTTCACCCCGACTCCACCGAGATATTTCGCTTTTCCACGCCGGGCAATACTTCTGCCGAATTTCGTCTTCTTGCCGGTGAAATAACATTCTCGTGCCATCTTGGTCAACTCCTCTTTATCTTAATGCCAAACGGTTTTCTTATCCTGTCGAAAACAAATATTATAGTTTAAGATTACAGGGATTTCAATCTTAACATTATCGAAAATAACGATTTTTAAAGATTTTCTTTTGCTTTATCGGCCCCTCAAAATCATGCCGGACTGGCGAATTTCAAGCCCTACGTGAAATTCACGAACATCAATACTTCATCAGGCCAGCCATGCCGACTATCGAAGATAACGCTTCCATGAATTCAAGGCAAGATATTTTCGAAATGGGCGGATGTTGGCGGCGATGCCGTTGTCGAAATGGAATGGTTCGACTGTCCTGCGAATATTCCACTCGGAGATCAGCCGGCAGAACCGTTCTTCGTTGAGGTTATGATAATATAGTGCCGACAATTTTCCCCTGCGTTTGAAAAACCAGTAGATCGGCCGGTGCTGGAACAATTTGAAATGGCGTGCGAAAAAACTGCCGCTGAGATATTCGGGCACACGCCCGGACAAAGGCGCCAGAGCGATGATCCGTTCGGCGGATTGCCTGCCGTGAAAATGCGTAAGGATCGTGCGAACATGACCCGCCAGGCCTTGATCGTCCTCGGGCACAATCGAATGAATCAGATCAAAATCGTTCGTCGGAAAAAACCGCTGCGGATAGCGACCGAAGGCAACCCCCACGGCGTAGGAAATCCACAGGGCGGCCAGATTCTCGCTCGTGAGCCTGGGCGGAATTTCGTTCGGGGAAGTCTGCTGCTCGACCAGGTTGCGATCGGCCGGACCAAGATCGTAAAATTGATAAACCTCCAGGTCGATTTGCCGGTGAATTTCAATCAATCGACGATTCTTCTGTTCGACCAACTCGCATCCCTCGGGCCACGGTGGCGGCATGTGAAAGTCCGGCGACGTTTCATCAAAAGCCTCGACAAATTTTGACAGCTCGATTGCCTCCATCACCAGATCCCGAAGTGATTGCGGGCATGGCTTGTCGGGAATCGGCAGCCGCTGAAGGTCACCCACCTGGAAATTCACCGTCGAATTGATCAGACCCAGCGCAAATCGGCACCATCGCGAATTTAAAACCGCAAGGATCAGATACGGGTCTTCGTGAAATACGGACGAACCCGCGACGTCGAAAATGAATCCCGGAGGCAGGTAGCGGGCGCTGAACTGTCCTGAAGTCAGATACGAATACGTAACGCCCTCGCGAAAATAAAATTCAGTGTTCTTCGCCACCCAATGCCAGTTGCCATTCAGATAAGGATATCGTCGGGCAATCTCCGCCTTGATTTCACGACCGTCCTGTTCCCAGTTGACTAGGTATTTTTGCATTCCGTACCATTTGCGAAATCCTCCGCCTTTCATGTACGGAAACCACTTTTTCCCCGATTGCGCGGCGTCGGCCAGCGTGCGACAGTCGAAAGCGATGCTCTCGCGAGGAATTTCCCACCAGTATCGCAAAAATCGATCGTTGTGCGTAGTGGCTAGTCCTTGCCGAAGCTCAGCCTTGTTGCCCAGTGACGGAAGTTCGCTGAACAGACGACGGATATTGGGCCCGATCCAGTACACCCACGGGCCGGCTGGCAGGGCGGAAAAATCGCTCTGCCGATAGATGTAACTGTCGGCTGGACTTTTCACCCCCTTGCTCAGTTCGGAAATCACCTGAAGCAACTGGGAATGCTTTTCCTCGGCGCAGGTCAAGGCCGTCAGGCGGATAAACCGGCCCTGATGATTTTTCCTCGCCTCTGCCGTGTCTTCCCGGCGAAGTACATAAAATGCGCAATCCACCACCGCATCGTCGAAAGTATTGAGGCCCGTGTGGGTCAATGTTTCAATGACCGTATGGTCCAGCAGGATTCGCCTCAGCGATTCGAACGAACTGATGAACATGAACGTCTGTGGCGTGACCGCGCCCAGTCGGCCCCCGGGAGCCAGGAAATCCAGACTTCGCTCCAGAAATGCCGTATACAGGTTTCGGCCGCTTTGCTTGAATGTTCTGGCCATGAACGATTTCAACTTCGGGTGGTATACACGCTTGTCCATGTAGGGCGGATTCAGCAAAATTACGTCGAAGCCATTCGGGAATCCCTCCGGACTGAAGCGGGCCAGACTTGATATTTTCAGACTGTCGACACAAAGCAGATTGGGAAACCGCGTGATTTTTCCGTTGCTGTAAATGTGCAGCACCATGGCCGACAGTTCCAACGCCAGCGGATCGATATCGATTCCGTATAAATTATTGACGATCATCGATTCGGCGATCTGATCCGGATGATCCACCGACGGAATTTCGGGCCAGCCGCGCCGCCCTGCATTTTTATATTCCTCATTATATTTTTTCTTCAGGACTTCCATCGCCGCCAAACCCAGGTGCATGGTCCCGCAGGCGGGATCGATGATCTTGATCGCTTTCGCGGGCTTGATCGGCAGGGGCGACAGGCAGTCGGGCAGGGGTACAAGATAAGGCATCTGGTCGATCAGTCGGCTGTCGGGGTGCATCTGAATCCACAATCGGCCCAGAGTGTTTTGTACCAGAAATTCGGCGATCCACCGAGGAGTGAACTGTTGGGTCCGAGGCGCCAGCGACGTCTTGCCGACCTTCGGCCCGCTGGGCGATCGAAAATTGTCCAGACCAGGTTCCAGAAAATACTGATAAAGCCAGCCCAGTGCATCGGGCGATTCCCACACCGAACGAAATTCATCGGCGGACAGACTTTCCCAGAAATGTTCCAATTGACGGCTGTCGTCTGGCTCATTCATGAAAAAATTCCATGCCGATCGTTTCGTCGGATGGCTTATCGTATCAAGACGCTGCCGGAGAGTTTGCAGAATTTGCGGAACCGACTGATGATCGTTTTCGATCAGTGACGATCCCTGCATGATTTTTGCACAGACCAGACTCAAATAGCTCTTGCCGGGCGATTCCGATCGGGCCTGCAACAGTCGGCTGCCGGTAAAAGTTGATTTCGGACAAAGCAACTGATGACCCAGAGACGCGACTTTTTTTAACGTTTCACGCACAAACTGAACTTTTTTACAACAAGCACCACTTCTACCACTGCTACCGTACCATTAAATGGTCGGCAATTCCTACGGGATCCGCCTTGCTATTTTAACCCGATCATTATATCATATCCGCGGATAAAACAAAATATTAACGGGGCGTAGCTCAGCTTGGCTAGAGCGCCTGGTTTGGGTCCAGGAGGCCGGAGGTTCAAATCCTCTCGCCCCGATTGATAAACCGTTGAAAAAAATAAATTTCAGTCGGTTTATGATTGCTCTCTGTCTCCTGTAAAAGGAATCCTCATGCCCGAAAACTCAACCATCACTCAGGACCAAATCGTCAGGGATCTCCAGCAGCTGGGCCTGAGGGCCGGCGACATCGTCATTGTGCACAGTTCCCTTTCATCTCTCGGCTATGTCGAGGGCGGTTCGGATACCGTGATCGATGCGCTCCTGACAGTGCTCGGCCCAACTGGAACACTCCTGATGCCATCATTTCAGCAGGGCTCGGAACATGAGCTTCTTCGCCGCGGATGTATCTTCGACTTGCGGACTTCGCCGTCCGAATTGGGAATCATCACTGAGACTTTTCGACGTCGCCACGGTGTGTTGCGTTCGATCAATCCCACTCATTGCACTGCCGGAATCGGGCCACGCGCCCCTGAACTACTGGCCGATCATCAGTTCTGCCAGGTTTCGGTGGGGCGCGGTTCGCCGTATGACAAGCTGATTCGCGCCGGCGGAAAAATCCTCCTGCTGGGCGTGACGCATTTGGCCAATACCTCGCTGCATCTGATCGAGAACACCCAGGGGGCGCCTACAATTTGCCGTGTGCAATTTTCTCCTCTGGTGATCGATACCACGGGCCGATGCTGGACGGTTCCAACCTATCCACATATGCCGGGCCTGCAACGCAGGTACGATCGCGTGGAAGAATTACTGCTGGCATCTTCGATCCAGCGCAACGGACTCATCGGCCAGGCAATGTCCAGGCTGATCGACGCCCAGCCGATGGCACAGCTGCTGACGAAAAAAATACGGGAAAACCCATTATACCTTTGTGAAGTCTTTACCCCCTGAATGGATTTTCATCTCGATACTTGGCGCAGAAATAAAATTCTACCAGAGCAGTTTAATCGCAGCACCAAAAGCCAGAATCTGAATGATATCGACAAAGACTTTTTCCGAAATGAACCGGGCTGTGTAGATTCCTGCCACTGCACCGCCAACGATAATCGGCATGTTCAATAAATTGATCTGCAAGGATTGTGGATTGATCAACCCAAGGTTCGCGCTGAAAGGCACCTTGAAACAATTCATCAGCAGAAAATACCACGCGCCCGTGCCCAGAAATTCATTTTTCGGCATTTGCATCGCCAGCAGATAAATCGCCATTATCGGGCCGGCTGCGT
>CAYMXC010000166.1:0-6730 GCA_964394135.1 uncultured Phycisphaerae bacterium | reverse complement strand
GTATTGAATTTCTTTACGATCATAAACCCCCGGACCAAAGAGGCTTAATGATTTCCCGTAACCTTGGCTGTCGAATGGCCAAAGGAGATATCATCCAGTTTCTAGACGACGATGCCGAGCTGGATTCTCAATGTCTGACGCGCATTTCAGAAATTTTCTCTGCCGACCATCAGCATATCCTGGCGGGAGTCGATTTTCCGATTTTTGAACGGGCTCGATGTGGACTGGGACGGAGAGTAATAGATTTTTTCTACCAGATCGCCGGCTGGTGGCAAATTGGGCAAAGATATGCCAATCGCACTCCCTGGCCGGTAGAATTCAAAAAATTTCCCTGGCTTCGCCCAGCCCGATACCTTCAGGGCGGCTCAATGGCCTTGCGGCGTGACTTTCTGGATCGAATCGGCGGTTTCGACGAGCGTTTGACCGGTGCCGCCCGCGGAGAAGACAAGGATATTTCCATCAGACTGGGTAAAGTGGGCCTTCTGGGCCGAATTGTAGATACCGATGTCATTCATTACAGCGATCCCGGCGCAAGATTTTCGCCTTATCAGACCGGATTTGAAACTTCTTTCAACTATCTATATATAAATAGAAAACAAGGTACATTCGGTGCAGGCGAATGGTTGTTGATAATTTATAACTTAAGTATGATTTTTGCAATAGAGTTACTGTTTTCGGTTTTCGGTGAACGCCAATCGCACCTAGAACAGCTACGAGGCATAGCTCAGGGCATCATGGAATATGTGAATCAGGCATGGCACAACGAACTGGTATAATATTTATCATCGACACTCTCTGGCCGGGTGGAGCGGAACACGTTCTGCTGAATCTTGCACGTGAGCTGGTTACGTCCGATAAATACAGACCCATCGTAGTCTGTCTGAAGGAAGCCGGTCCTTTTGCCCAAACATTCCAAGCCGCCGGTATTGAAGTTCATTCTAGCCTGCTAACCGATCGTTATGACATAAAGGTTATTCCCCGTCTGATCCGACTGATGGAAGACCGAAATGTTCGGATCGCCGTAGCGGTTGGGTCTGGTGGTAACCGCATGTTCTGGGCTACATTGGCAGCCAAGATAATCGGTGTCAAGGTTGTCGTCTGGTCGCATACCTATTCCCAGCCGGAGCATCCGGAATTTGAACGAGTCAATCGGGTTCTATATCCTCTGGTAGATCGATTCGTAGCATTGGGCGAGCGGCATAGATCATGTCTGGCCTGGCGGGACAAAGTCCCGGAAGGAAAAATTGCAACGATCCCCAATGGCATTACTATAAATCAGAATGATAATCCTCATTGGCGAGATCGAGCACGTTCTATTCTTGGGTTGGCCGATGAGAATATTCTGGCTGTTGGGATGATCGCCAACTTTCGTCGGAGCAAGCGACATGATCTTTTTATTGAATCAGCCAAGCGCATCGTCCAGCACAATCGCAACGTACATTTTTACATTATCGGCGACGGCCCCAATCGCACCCTCATCCGTAACTGGGCCGAACAGAGTGGCCTGCTTGGTCAATATTTATCCATGCTGGGACATCGTGACGATGTAGAACTTCTGCTGCCTGGGCTGGATCTGGTGTGCATCTGCAGCGAATTTCAGGAGTGCCTAAGTCTCGTAGCCCTTCAGGCTATGTGTGCCGGTGTGCCCGTACTGTCTAACTTTATCGGCTCGATGGATGAAATTATCACTGACAACGAAACGGGATTTTTTTATCCGGAGCTTACCGTTGAGGCATTGACTGATCGGATGCTTGAGCTGTTCGCCGACGCGGCGCTACGTCGTAAGGTTGCCGACAAGGGCAAGAAACTGGTCCGCAGCCAATTTACTCGAAAGCACATGGCCGACCATTTCATCTCGATGTTCGATCAGCTGCTCGAAATGCACCTTCGCCGTACGGGTGAGTTAAGCATACTGAATCTGCTACCGTCTCAACTATCTTCGGCAACCCCGGCTAAGTCTTGCGTCCCCGGGGAAATCCGCATACATTAATCTACATGGAAAAGAAATATTGTTACGAATATCCCCGCCCTGCCGTTACGGTGGATATTGTCTGCCTGCGTTCTGGAAAGGAAGGTGAAGAGATTCTTCTGATCCGGCGTAAGCATGAACCATTTCAGGGCTTGTGGGCCCTTCCGGGCGGTTTTGTAAATTCGAATGAAGACCCGGCCTCGGCAGCCTGTCGGGAATTGAAGGAAGAAACGGGACTGATTATTGAGGAGCCGGAACAATTTCACTGTTTTGGCCGCCCCGGGCGAGATCCCCGCGGATGGACGATTTCCATTGCTTTTTTGTGTAGAATCGGTCATAAAGGGGATCGGCCAAGCTGCTTAATTCACGCCGATGACGATGCCTCCGATGTTCGCTGGTTCAGTGCCCGCAAACTTCCAACGCTGGCGTTCGACCATGATGAGATCATCGCCAGGGCACTAATGACGGCAGGGCGTTGAATGCAAATGGCATATTGTAGGATGCAGTTGATGTCGATTTTTGAGTCGATACAAACAATCAGTGTTCGGCGTATTCGTGCGGTTGTGCGGCGTGAATTCAACGAAATCATTCGCGATCCGCTGTACATGGCGCTGTCGATACTGGTACCACCGTTTATCATGATCATTTTCGGATTCGGTCTGGCCCTGGACGTTCAGCATCTTCCGCTGGGTATCTGCGATCTGGATCAGAGCCGTCTCTCGCGTGAATACCGCAACAGTTTCATCGAGTCGGACAGTTTCAGTCTGGCGAAAATGTATATGGACGCGGAAGAAATCGACAAGGATCTGCGAACTTCCCGACTTCGAACGGCACTGATCATTCCTGAAAATTTCGAGCACAATATCCAGCAGGGCAAAACGGTAACGGTGGCCATCTGGATCGACGGGACGATTCCATTCCGGGCGGAGATCGCCCGAGGATTCGCTCTGGGAGTCCACGCGCAGTTCATGTCAAACCTTCCCCGATACATTCCGAGGTTCCTCCAGTCGGCCGGCCCCAAGGCAAGCATCCATCTTGTTCCGCGGATTGAATTCAATCCGGAACTGAAGAGCGCAAATTTTGTGGTTCCTGGGCTTGTAGCGACGATTCTCATGTTCTATCCGGCCTTGCTGACGACGTTGAGTATCGTACGGGAAAAAGAGTCGCAGGCCATCCTCGCGTTGTATTGCTCTCCGATCAGCCGAGAGGAACTGATGCTGGGCAAACTCATGCCGTATCTGGTGATTGCGGTAATCAATTTCGTATGTGCGTTTTTGCTGGCCTTGTACCTGTTCAATGTACCGTTCAACGGCAGCTGGGGCTTGTTGGCAGCGGCATCGATTCTATACGTCTTTTGTACATGCGCTTTAGGTCTGACGATTTCGGTGTTGGTAAATACGCAGGTTTCAGCGATCCTGGTGACGATGGCGCTGACGGTACTGCCGTCATTTTTGTATTCCGGGTTCTTTACACCACTAGCGGCATCGAGCTGGTCTATGTGGATCATGGGCCGGTTCGTGCCTGCAACCTATTACCTGGACATTCTGCGTGGATTGTTTCTGAAGGGTACAAGCTGGGATATTCACTGGCCGTCGCTGCTGGCTTTGGCGTTGTATGCGATGGTCCTTTACATCATTGCGTTTAAGACGTTCAGCAAGCGGCTGAATTAAAGGGAACAAGAAGGGCAAGGCCGCCCAAAATGGAGAAATAAGATAACGATGCGAACTATGGCTTTAGTGAAAAAAGAATTCTTTCAATTTTGCCGGGATCCGGCGCTAGTAGCGGTGGTGTTGTGGTGTTTCACACTGGACATTTATCTTTGTGCGCGTGGATTTTCGCTGGACCTTAACAATTACCCCATTGCCACTTATAATCGGGATGGCTCGCGACTAAGCGAGGAATTTCTGAGTTATTTACATGCACCGGAATACCGAACGGTGGCCAAGATAACCAACGATCAGGAATACGACGAGATTTTGGCAAAAGGCAAGGCCTTGACGTTGATAAGTATTCCAAACGGTTTTTCGAAAAAACTGGCTAAAAATCAGCCGGCAGAGGTCCAGGTCATGATCGATGGAACCAATTCCAACAGCGCGTCGATGGCCCTGGCGAATATTCAGGCGATTTTTTCACAAACGCAATTGAAGTTCATCGATCGGCCCGGCAATAAACAAGTACCGGCGGAACTGATTTCGATACGCCCCAGGCTGTGGTTCAATCCCAATCTCGACAGTTCATGGTTTGTGGCTTTTTCCGAACTGTGCAGCGAAGTCACGATGGTGGCGATTTTGCTGCCGGCAGCGGCACTTGTGCGGGAGAAGGAATATGGAACTGTAGAGCAGCTGCTGGTAAGTCCGCTGAAACCATGGCAGATCATGCTTTCAAAAATCATTCCCATGATTATTCTGGTTTTGATTTTTTCATCATTGTGTTTGTACGCGATATTAGGACCGATATTCAATTTCTATCCCCTTGGTTCCCTGATGACGTTCCTGACGGCGACGGCCATTTATGTTGGTGCCTGTGCAGGACTTGGAATGCTGCTGGCGACAATGGCCAAAAACCTTTCGCAGGTCTTGTTGATGCTGGTAACGGCCATGGTGCCGATCATGTTTTTATCGGGTACATGGACGCCGCCTGAAGCAATGCCGACAGTTATCCGATGGTTTCCGAAAGTATCTCCCCTGTCCTATTACCTGGAGATCGGGTATGGAGTCTTTTTCAAGGGGTGGGATTTCAAACAGGGACTTGGACTTCTCGGGTGGCTTATGGTGTTCAGCGGAGGGTTGTTCCTTTTCGGCAGTACACGAATCAGCCGGCAATTAGGGTAAGGCGGAAGAATCGTCATACTTCCTGCCCATATTGGAAATATCGATTCTCCGATAAGGAAAAACATTGGATTTTAAGGGATCGATTCTGTATGTAAGTAAATGACAGGTTATCATTGATTTCTCTATAGGAAAGGCAATGGAGAATGGACATCCAGGTAGCAGAAAGATTGAAAAAATTACCGCCGTATCTGTTTGCGGATTTGCGGCGAAAGATTGCGGCGGCGAAGGAAAAAGGGGTCAAAGTGATCTCGCTTGGAATTGGCGATCCGGACCATCCGCCGCCGGATCCGATCGTGGATGAATTATGCCGTGCGATTCGTGACGCGAACGATCCCAACCGTCATCGCTATGGGTGCGATGTGCCTGTACCGGATTTTCCGGAAGCAGTGAAGGATTTTTACAAGCGCAGGTATGGTGTGACGCTGGCATCAGACCAGATTATTACGACCAACGGCAGCAAGGATGCGATTGCGCAGTTTCCGATGGGATTCATGAATCCCGGAGATCTGGGAATCGCACCGTGCCCGGGATATCCGACATACAATATCGGGCACGTGTTCGCGGGGGCATATACATATCTCGTACCGCTGCTTCGGGAAAATCAATTTCTGGTCGATTTCGACGCCATTCCACACGACGTTCGCAGACTGGCGAAAATTTTATGGATCAACTATCCGAACAACCCGACAACCGCCACCGCAAGCCTTGAGTTTTTCGCCCGCGCAGTGGAGTTCGGCCGGCAGCATAATATTCTCATCGCTCACGATAGTGCCTACAGTGAAAACACGTACGACGGATACAAGGCGCCAAGCATCATGCAGGTGCCGGGTGCGGACGAAGTGGCAGTGGAATTTTTCTCGTTGAGCAAGGCGTTCAATATGACGGGCTGGCGAGCAGGATGCGTAGTCGGAAACCGTTCGGCCATTAAGGCACTTCAGGCGGTAAAAGACAATACGGATAATGGCTCGCTGCGAGCGATTCAATTCGCCGCTGCCAAAGCCCTGAACATGGCGGAACAGCTCTTTCCGGCCATCAACGCCGTATATCAGAGACGTCGGGACATGGTAGTCGATACGCTGCAAAAAAATGGATGGGCAATAGAAAAGCCCAAAGCGACAATTTATGTATGGGCGGCAGTGCCGGAAAAATACAAAGGATCGAGTGGTGCTTTTGCGACAGACCTTCTGGACAATGCGGGCGTGGTCATCACTCCTGGTCTGGGATACGGCCAATGGGGCGAAGGTTATTTTCGCATTTCGCTGACTTATCCTGATAATGTGATTCAAGAAGCCGTCAACCGAATCGCAGGCATGCGATTGTAGACGGTTGAATTACCGACAATCGGTTGCCAGGATTGATCGGCCCTGCTATACTCGGAGATTGTTTTAGGCGAAGGAAGATATAATGGGATCGGGTGCGACACTTTCACTTCACGAGGCTGCGGAAAAAGGTGACCTGGAACAAGTGCAACGACATCTGAATGCGGGAAGCAATATTGATGCGTTGGACAGGGACAAGATGAGTCCACTGCATTACGCCTCTTTTCGCGGCCAAATGGAAATTGCAGAGTTGCTGATTGACAAAGGCGCAAACGTGAACATCAAGGGTCAGGAAGGCGGTGTGACACCTCTGCACCTGGCAGCCACAAAGGGCAACAAAGAGATGGTTAAATTGCTGATCAGCCGGGGCGCTGATGTCGAGCTAACGGACAAGTATGGCCGAAAACCACTTCATTACGCCAAAAGCTTCAATCAGTATGCAGTAATGGAAATTTTGCTTCAATATGAGGCCAACAATTAGCCGTAATATGAACACCCAAACCAAGCTGGTTTCAGATATAGAATGGTTTACAAAGTACCCCCATTTCCGGAACAAGCCCGAGTAGTTTCCGCAATTTATTACTTATACCAGACCCAGCAATTGTCAGCTT
>CAYMXC010000165.1:0-6742 GCA_964394135.1 uncultured Phycisphaerae bacterium | reverse complement strand
CGACAAAAAAATACTGGTTGACCCCGCCCTGCCAGGACAGGTGCTCGATGCCCGCCTGTTCGAACGGGCCGGCATACGTAACCGCGACATCACCACCATTTTTCTCACCACCTTTCGCGCCGCCCACCGTGGTGCCCTTGCGGTTTTTGACAACGCAAAGTGGTTGATCCATGAAAACGAGAAAAAATACGCTCGAGCCCATCTGGAAGAACTCTATCGCCACAATAAAGAACTCGAGCACGAGCCGGACCACGAATGCGACCGCTGTGCAGAAGATCTGGCACTGATCGCCAACGATCTGGATCTTCTGAGCCGATGCGAACCGGCACCAGAGAAGCTGGCAGACCAGGTCGAACTGTTCCCTTCGCCAGGTGCATCCGCGGGCAGTAGCGGCCTGCTCCTGACTCCGTCGGTCGGCGCAATCGTCGTCGCGGGAGACGCTGTCATCAACACGGAATACCTTGAACACGGACGGGTCTGGGAAGAAAGTTATGATCTGGGGCTGGCACAGCAATCACTCCAGGACATTCTCGAAGTCGCTGACATGGTCATACCAGGCCACGACAATATCATTCCACTGCTGGGAAAAATTCTTTAGAGGAACGATACGGATGACATCTTCACCGATCAGTTTGTTTGTCCTGATCCTTGAATACGCGCACTCGTTCCTGGCTATGGGCCTTCTTCTGCTGCTCAGTGCATTCGTCAGCGGCTGCGAAACCGCACTGTTCAGCCTTACCCACTTCGATCGCGTCAGACTGAGAGAAATTTCCCATCGCACTGCAGCTATCGTCGAAAAACTCATCAAAAAACCCGAACAGCTCCTGCTGGCCCTTATGGTCGCCAACATGGCGGTCAACTCCCTGCTCTTTGCGATTTCCAGCATTCTGGTCTATCACTTCGCTCATGCTGGCCACCCGGTTTTCGCCAGTACCATCGGAATCGGCACGCTGCTGATTCTGGTCCTGTTCGGCGAAATTCTTTCTAAGGCCTGGGTCTACTACCTGCGTATTCCTGCTGCAACTCTTCTGGCCTGGCCCGTGTGGATTTTGATGCAAAGTCTTCAACCGCTGCTCGTGGTCGTCGAAAGATTTTTCCTGGTGCCTATGGTTCGCCTGATAGTAGGCATCAACCGTGAACCGGAAGTCTCCCGCGATGAACTTGTGACATTATTCAACATATCGGGGCGGGAGGGTTATCTTCAACCCGCCCAGGTCGACCTGTTAACCAGGCTGGTCGGACTTACGGACCAGACAGTGGACACAATCATGGTACCGCGGGTTCAAATGACCTCCTGCGAGATACATGAACCGGTGGAAAAAGTCCGCGACCTTGTGCGTCGAACCCACCAGCCGGTCCTGGCCGTCTATGTCTATGAAATCGATTATATCGTCGGTATCATCCGCAGCCGCCGGCTCTTCGTCGAACAGCCCCAGCATCTTCGAGAAATACTGGAACCGGTAAAATTCGTGCCAGACCTCCAGCGAGTCGATCAACTGCTGCATTATTTTCATACCCAGGACATCGACTTCGCCATGGTGGTCAACGAATACGGTGGACTCGTCGGCATGGTAAGCATGGACGAACTTCTGGAAAGCGCAATCGGTAAACTTCAGGCCGAAATCCCGGAGCCAGACGCGCCCCAGATGATCCAATTGATCGCCGGCGAATACCTGGCCGACGGCCATCTACCCCTGGAAGAATTCTGCCGGAAACTCGATCTGCCGCGACCCGAAGCCGACGTCGATACCCTTGGCGGACTGGTGATGATTCTCGCCGGCCATCTGCCCGCGATCGGCGAACGGCTGGAGTATCACGGTGTCCGCCTGATCGTCAGGGAAATCGACTACAACCGACTCAAAAAAATCCTCGTTTTAGATAAGGATACAATCCATGCCGCCGAGTGAAACATTCTGGACCTGTTTTAAAAACATCCTGCCCGGTTTTTCGCTGACTTCGACACTGGTGGCGTGCGGATTGTTGATTTTTTTCTATGCACTGTTCAGCGGGAGCGAAACCGGCCTGTATCGACTTAATCGGCTTCGTCTGCATTTGACTGTCCGTAATGGCGATAGACGGGCACTTATCCTCGACCGCCTCTTCGACGATCCTCAAGTCCTCATCAGCATTTTCGTAGTCGGTGCCAACGTCTGCGGCTATCTGACCGCCGCCTTCATCACAATCTATCTGCGTCACCAGGGTTATTCACCCCATCAGATCGAATTGTGGACCACTGTGATTCTGACTCCGGTCTTCGCCATCTTCTGCGAAATCCTGCCAAAAAACTGCTTTTACGCCCAGGCCAACAGCCTTATGCTCCGCAGTGCCAAATTCATCTACACCAGTTATACTCTCATCAGATACATCGGCCTGGTGTTCGTTTTGCGTTTTTTCTCCCGTCTGATTCTGCAGATCGCTCACTATTTCGGCCGATCGACTGCTGCCTCAGCGGATTGGGACGATTTCGGGCTGCTTCTGCGGGAAGGCCTGGCGTCCGGCCCGCTCTCAGGCTTCCAAGGAACCATCGCCGAACGACTGCTGCGCCTACCGGACATTCCCCTAAGCCGATCTGTAATCCCCCTCGCACGCACAATCAGTCTGCCATTGGAAATTCCACGCAATGATTTTCTGGTGGCCGTTCGAAAATTCCCCTATACCCGACTCCCGATTTATGAAGCGGGCCCCAGAAACATTGTCGGTTTCGTCAGTATCTATGAAGTGCTCGCCGAACCAAGCAATCGGCCGCCTAAGGATTTCATCCGTCCAATCTTCAAAATTCCCGCCGACGTGAAATTGATTGATGCGTTCGATCGGATGCGCAAAAACTCCGCCCGCATGGCTGCAGTCGTCGACCGCAGTGGACACGCCATCGGTATCGTCACCATCAAAGACCTCCTGGGCCAGATCATCGGCGACTACGAATAGATGATGCGACCCCGACTATCGTCACTGACATTGTTCATCGCCTGACGACATTCACCAGGGACTGCACTGTCACCACGAAGAGCATGATCACCAGCGGACACAACCAAAGCATAAGGTAAAAAAGTAAAGACAGGGTAATTGTACCCGCTGTGGCATAGTCGCCGCCCGCATTATCCAGCATATACCGCGCCATGTGATATTTTCGTGAATAGGGAATCTTCGCAAATGGCTTTTCGCTCAAAACGGCAAAAATCTCCTGCAAAACAATATCCTCATCCAAGTCGGCCTGAAGAAAACGACCTTTCATCCGCTGTTTGAGCCGATTCAATGCCTGATTGCTGCGAATCTGCGTCGGAATGGCAACACATAAAAAAACCGAAATGAAAAAGAATATCGGCTCGTTCAGGCAAATCCCTCCAACCGCCAGCAGCAGGGCGCTGGAAATAAAAAATGCCGATTGCAGTGTGGTGAACCGCTGGAAAAGCAGGTTGAACAGTTGACCCCCGTCGAAGGGCATGATCGGAAGCAAATTCATGATGTTCAAACCAAGAAAAAGAATGCATGCATCTTTCAAAAAAGGAACGTGCGACATTTCATAACCCACCAGACAGGCCGAACCAATGAGGATACCAGGCCCGGGACCAAGCATGTAGACAATCACTTTCTGCCAAACCTTCACGTTTTGAGCTGTACCGATAGTAGCAGCCCCGAGAAAAGGAAGAAACAGAACCTTTACATCCCGGTATTTGAACAGACGCATGCCGGCCAGATGGCCCATTTCATGAATGAAGACCGCCACAACCAGCAAGGCAACGAATTCCACGGAAAACTTCATGCCAAGGGCAAGGGCAAAGAGGACCATACTGACCACCAGGACCACCAGTTTGCCCAACCAGTTCATTTTCGGAGCAGACGACATATTCGACATCTGATGAAACCGTTCCACCTCGATCTGTACACAGGAACCCGCAAGTGCCTGGTTTTGAACACAAGGCAACTGACGCATGCGCGATTGCATCTGTCGAACCCGGCCACGACTCCGCTTGAACTGGAACGCCAGCTGAACGCAGGCACCAAGGCTCAGCCGGTATAGGTTCTCCCCGCATCGGTAGATTCGACCGTCGGTTTCCAACTGATCGATATATTCGTCCATCTTAAGTTTCTGGCACTCGAGAAAATCCGGAATCGACAGAGCAACGGCTGTCTTTTTGTCTCTTAAATCGTTAAGAACCTGCAAATGGGCCTGCCACTGCTTTTCCAGCGTCTCGGCAAAGGGGTCCACCAGTGTCGTATTCGGTGGCCGATCCAGAATATCGCAGGATGTGCCGTTTACGGTCAGCAGGGAATGTCCATCGGAAAAAATCGTCAGGAATTCCACCGTGTGCTGCTCAGCCAAACGGGGAACCGTGGATATTGACAGCGTGGCATATGTCTTTTCCTCTTCATGGAAATAGACCAGTTGCCATTTCCGACAGTAACTTGAAACCACAATGTTGTCTTCGATCTGCGTATGAGAAAAGACGAAACCCAAAGCCTCAAGCTGTTCACGGCATGTCCTGAAAACGTCATTCAGATATTCAGGCAGCCGGTCCGTCTCCTGAGGTTCGATATTTCCTTTCTTGAGCCGACACCCGAGAAGGGTATACACAAACAAAACATACTGAAGGCCCCAAACTACGGCAAAACCGATGACAGCATACATCAGATAGATCATCTTGCGATCCCTGGCTCAAAGTCAATCCCTTTGCCGATTGCGTGATACCCGCCGACCCGGAAAGAATTTGCCATACATTACCCTCTATGATGTAAGCTCTGTAGAGTATAGAGCATCCTTTTTTTTCGTTCAAGAGGGAACCTTTTGGGCTTCCCGCCGAAATAAATATTCACTCCTCGAAAAGATAAACCAGGACGCGTTATCAAAATCCACGCGTCAGGCTCGGTCGGGGAAACGGGTTAGGAACGATACTCGGATTAAGGCCACTGTATCCAATGTTAAAAGGCGGAACATAGGCTGGATTGGTACTCTGCCCCTGAATGACAACAATTATACCCTCCGGCGGAATAATTGTTGCCTCACCAGCCGGCGCGAATAGACCCTCAACGAAATCCTCCATAGCGCATCCACCCAAAACCAATACAAGCCACAAACCAAGCCCAGGTAACAATATTTGACCGATTTTTCTTGTCCTTTTATTTTTTACGATGTGCATCGCTTTCCCCCCTGCCATCAAAAATATATTCATCGACACTCAATTTATTATATTCTACACACCAGCTGCGCCGATTTCACGTGACGATATGAAGGGCAATTCGAAATGTTCAGTCTTCAATATCCATGAGGTATTCAAACGCCGGGTCTTCAGGAAGATTGGGTTGTTGGTAAGCCGCGACAGCCAGATGATCACATCTTTCGTTTTCCGGATGGCCGGCATGGCCCTGTATCCATTGGAATCGAACTTCGTGAATCTTCAAAAGTTCGCCGAGCTGCTTCCATAAGTCGATATTCTTCACTGGCTTGCGATTGCTTGTCCGCCAATTCTTCTGCTCCCACCCCTTTAGCCAGCCTTTTTCAATGGCATTTACAACATATTGAGAATCGCTGACCACACGGACAACGCATGGTTTCTTTAGCGCACGCAGGCCGACAATCACCGCCATTAATTCCATACGATTGTTAGTGGTATGTCTGAAACCGCCGGACAGTTCTTTTCGAATATTTTTATAAACCAGAATCGCCCCGTACCCGCCTGGCCCGGGATTCCCGCTGGCCGCCCCATCGGTATACAAAACGACCTGACACTTTTCACTCTTTTCAGTTTTTTCACATTTTTCACTTTTTTTAAAATCTTTCATGACTCCCGATTATAGGCACGAACAACCCACCGGCAATTAAAAAATCGAATAGGAAATGATAAACAAATAATAGCGGAGCAGGCCAAGCTTTTTTTTGGTGACCATGTCGAGGAACTGGAAAAAATTATTCAAAACGCACAGAAAAAAGGCCCAACTCAAAATTGACGGCCATACAAAAAAGAAAAAACGATACTTCGCTGCGTATTCTACTGAACTATGCTGATCGCCGGCCGAGCAGACCCAGGCCGCCGAAAAAACAATATGCTCATCGTCATCGGTTCGGGCCCCATCGGAGTACCTGCATAATCATTATCCTCTGCAACATTCACGGCAAGAACATCATCTGCGTTAAGCATGAGATCAGGGGAGCAACATATTCTTCGAGATCACTATCATTAGCAAAAGTTCCAGTGAACTTCATATCCACGGCAGCAATTTTTTCCCCGGCAGGAACAGAAATGTAAAAATAAAAAAGGCCCGTATCATTTTCATGATACGGGCCTTTTAGTATTAATGTCGGCCATCACCTACTTTCACCCTGGCTTAAGCCAGGACTATCATCGGCCGTCAGGGCTTGACGACTGGGTTCGGTATGGGACCAGGTATTACCCCTGCCGTAATGTGACCGACAAACTCGGTAGATCGCCGAAGAAAACTTCGGCGTTCATTTTCGTCTTTAATTTTATTTTACAGGTGTGAGGGTCTCGAGCGCCTTCGCGTCTTATTAACGTTCAGCTCGAACCTTTTTCCTTTAACAGTCAAGGATAAAGGTGGTCAAGTGATCGGCCGTTAGTACCGGTCAGCTCAGAGCCTCTCAGCTCTTACACCTCCGGCCTATCAACCTGGTAGTCTACCAGGGGCCTTCGTCCATTGCTGGACCCGAGACCTGATCTTGGAGATGGTTTCACGCTTAGATGCTTTCAGCGTTTAACCTTTCCCGACTTAGCTAACCAACTATGCCCCT